>NZ_SJXG01000007.1:0-219613 GCF_012027885.1 Brevibacterium sp. LS14 | reverse complement strand
TTCCATCCTCGGAGGGCCTCGACCCCTATCCAGCGACCGACGCGCCCAACCCGACTACACTCTCAGCTGCGAAGAGCCGGTAAAACCCTCGGCAATCGACTTCAGATCGAATGAGCTTGCAGTCAGACTCTTCGACGAGGTTTCCATCAAACTCTGGGTTCGTGCAGTCACCTGGACCAGTTGCTCAATGTTTGCTTCGAGTGCCTTCTGCTGGCCGTTGGCTGCATCGGCAAGCTCTCCTAGCTGACGCTGCAGTACATCAGTCTGCTCGCTTGCCTCAGAGCGGAACCGAGCTAGTGAGTCTGTCGACGTTGCTTGCAATTGGGCGAGCAGTTCGGCGTGGGATTGGCGATCAGCCTGCGCCTGCTCTCTTGCCGCAGAAGCCGCAAGCGCGTATGCCTCCCGGTCTTCTCTGGCCTGGGTCTGAGCCGAAGCCAGCATGTGGCTGATGCTGGAGCTTGTTGAGTCCGCGTTTTGCACGCTCGCCTTCTCCATACGCTCTAGTGCCTCTCCGACCTGACCACTCAGCGACGCAACCGAATCAACCAACCCTTCTGATGCTGACTTCATCGCGCTGGCCTGGGACTGACCCATGCCCTGGAACGCATCGCTGAACCGGTCGACGAGACTTTCGAAGACTTCACCCGACTGTCGCGAGGTTGCATCGGAAAGATTTTGCATCGCCGGGGCAAGCGCTACGTTGATTGCGCCGATGATTGCGGTTTCCATATCGCTGCTCAAGCTCTGGACGGACTTCTGGAACTCAACACCGATCTTCTCGTGCAGTTCGTTGAGCGATTGGGCGATTTCTCGGGTGTTGCCCTCAACCTTCTGAATGCCAAACTCGGCCGAGTAACGCTCGAAATAGCCGTCGACGTCTGAGACGAGCGCGTTAATGGAGCGAGAGACTTCATTCTGCCGACGCGATAAGATAGATGTAGCGAATAGGCTCATTGCCACTCCGATTCCGGAGGCCATGAATGAAAGTCCCGCTGTGTTCAACAGTGTCATCACGCTTGCTTGCAATACATCGATCTCAACGTCATTACTGAGGTCGAGTCCACTGAGCCCGAACGTGAGTTTGAAGAATGTTCCTGCCACACCCACTGCGATGAGTGCGCCAGGTAAGGCCTGCGTCCATCGATTCTCGAACAACCCGGTCGCAATTGAATGTGAGTTGAAGAAGAAACTTGCCTCAATTGTTGACCGGGTTTGATTCGTGTACCGGTCTTCAACAAGTGTTTCGTCGTACTCGGTCCATACTTCCCTGACGAGAGTGGATGCTTTTGCAGCCCGTTGGCGTGCTTCAATCCGAGAACGCTTCGCGACACCGAACAGTTCTTGGATTTCGACGATACGCGCCTTTGCGGTGGTGACCTCTCGTTTCGTCGACCAAGCGAAATGAAGGAACAATATGACGATGACAATGATGGCTGCAATAAAGACAGCCCAAGTAAGGAACACCCAGATACTCACGGAGTCCAAGCCTTTCAGGGGTAGTGGTAGGCCCCTCGCTTGGTGCCAGTCCAGGTGGATCATTCTCACTTCAGTGGAGGTGCTATAAGCGTGGGGATACTCTAAGTATAGGGGCACTTAGCAGTTGCGGGTGTAGTCGTCGGTCCAGGGACTGTGGACCACTTCGAAAGTCTCTGTCGCACCTACCCCAACGAATCCCAAGCCATCCGCTGCCGCAACGCCGGCGCCAGCACCAGCGCCGCCAGCACACTCCCGGCCAGCAGCACCCACGCCCCGAAGTACGTGAAGAGCTTCAACTCCGGTGCCAACTGCGGGCCGAAGTCTGCGGCCATGAGGATCACTCCCCCAAGGATCAACGCTGTCGAGACGATCACCTGAATGAACTGCTCAACCGTCGACTTGAGCAGGTTCTTGATCATCGAGATGTTCAACCCGCTCGTCCCGACATCCAAGGTCCCATCCTGCAGATGCCCGGCGATCCGAGCGACCTGCGCCGGCAGCTCGGCCATCTGCGGCACCGTCGCCGCGAAGTAGAGCGTCAACTCACTGCGATCAACACCCAATCCCCCGACCTGACGCAGCAGGTCCTTCCCATTCCGGGTCACCAACGTAAGCAGATTGAGACTCGGATCAAGCTTCATGATCGAACCCTCGAGCGTGCTGATCGCCCGGAAGGCTGTGGCCACCGAGGTCGGCATCGGGAACCCGAAATCGACGACGAAATCGATGAGCTCACCGAACAGCGCCGCAGAGGTCGACCCCGGCCGGCCATCCCCGTACTTGAGCATGATCTGCCCGATCTCCCGTTGCAGCTCCCGCAGATCGACATCGCTCGGTGTGCCCAACAGCTCGAGGATCGCCGCGGTCGCCGCCTGCGAGTTCTGCGAATCGAAGGCCATGAGCAGCAACGCGATCGCCCGCCGATCCCGCTTGTCGATGAACCCGACCGCCCCGAAATCGACCAACCCGGCGCGCCCCGCGGACGAGACGACGATATTGCCCGGGTGCAGATCCGCATGGAAGATCCCCTTGCCGAGCACCTGGCGGACCACCATGAGGAAGAGATCCTGAGCGATCTCACCCCGGGCGATGCTCGAGAGGTCCGCAACGATCTCCGAGGCATGCGACAACGGCACCCCCTCGACGAGGTCCATGACGATGACGTACTCCCCCGACAGCTCGGGGTAGACATTGGGGATCTGCACGACCGAGGGACGCAGCGACTTCGACCGTCCGGCCTCATCTGCCTCCCGCAGGGCTTCGATGTGGGCAAGCTCGCCCCGGTAGTCGAGCTCCCCCATGAGGGAATCGACGAAGCTGTGCGCGAGCTTGACGACGCCGACCTTCTTCGCCCAATCCGTCGACCGTTCGAGCCGCTCGGCCAGGGTGAGCACGATGTCAGCATCGGCTTTGACCTGCCGACGGATCTTCGGCCACTGCACCTTGACCGCGACGACCTGACCTTCCCACGTCACCGCACGGTGAACCTGAGCCACCGACGCGGCCGCGAAGGGGACTTCGTCGAACTCCGCGAACACCTCGGCGACGGGACGACCCCACAGGGCCTCCAACTGGCCTTTCACCTCGGCGAAGGGAACCGGCGGAACGCCGGCCTGGAGTTTGGAGAACTCCTCGACGAACTCGTGCGGAATCATGTCGCCGCGGGTGGCGATGAACTGTCCGAGCTTGACGAACGTCACCCCGGCCGCCGCCAGCGCATCACGGGTCGTCGCCGCGATCTCGCGAAGCGACACGCGCAGGGTCGGGATGCGGGGTTTGAGGTAGCGGGCGAGTCCGAACTGGATGAGGATCTTCTGGACTTGGGCCAGCCGGTTGACTCGGCGATACCAGGTGGGGATCTTCGGAGCCGAGCGCAGCACGGAGGACAGCGTGCCGGTGGGCATGACGAGTTCGATGGCGAGGAGGACGAACATCTGGAGGACGATGGCCCACGCGAAGAGGAGGAGGAAGACCATGATCGCGGGGAAGCTCATGTCGAGGCTGGGGTACGTGTTGTCCTCGGAGATGCCGAGGAGCTTGTACGCCTGGAGGGTGATGGGCCAGATCGAGAGGCCCATGATGAGGGAGACGACGATGTTGCGGGCGGCGCCGGTGCCGACGATCATCATCCGCCGGACGAGGAAGCCGACGATGACAGCGTTGATGAGACCCAATCCGATGGAGTAGAGGATCGTCATCTAGGCTCCTTGTCGTTCCGGGGACAGTGCCGAGTCGCTGGTTCGTGTCCAGGGCTCGGGTCCGGGGTGCGTCCGGGGTCCGCGGCCAGGGCTCGGGTTTAGGGCTCGTGTCCAGCATAGTGGATGAAGTCTGAGATCTCTCTGGTCAGAGGGTGCGCTGGGTCCCCGTCGTCCTCTCCCCTGCGCTCAGAGTGCGAAGGGCGCCGAGGAGGTCGGTGATCTCCGGTGCCGTGTCGAGTTCGGCTGGGACGAGGGCGCTGATGCGCCTCGTGCCGACTTCGGCGATCGAGATCGCGGCGATCCCGTCGATCGCGGTCGTACGCCGGGCGCTCTGTGGGAGCAGGGCCACGCCGAGGCTGTTCGACACCAATGCTTGGATCGCACCGGGATTGTCGGTGATGTGCCGGGTACGCGGTTCGAAACCGGCGCGCCGGCAGAGACGTTCGGCGGTCGATCGGCAGCGGTCGCAGCCCATGATCCAGGGCAGTTCGGCGACGTCGGCGAGCGTGTGGATCTGCCCCGCCCGGTTCCAGCGTTCGGGGACGAGGAGGTCGAGACGATCCTCGCCGAGGTCGATCGTCGTTGCGCCCTCCAGCTGCGGTGGGTCCTCGTCTTCGTGGTGGAAGACGAAGGCGACGTCGATCGCGCCGTTGTCGAGGAGGACGAGCGCTTCGGGCGGTTCGGCTTCGACGACTTCGTAGGAGTGGCGGGTGACGGCGTCAGGCTGGTCGGCGGCGCCCGTCTCGAGGGTCCCGAGGGCGGCGGCCAGCGGTCCGATGACGAAGCTCGGGAAGCCGGCGAGGCGGACGTTGCGTCCGCCGAGGCCGAATGCCGTGGACAGGTCGCGGCGGAGTCCGGTCACCGAGGCTGCGACTTCGGTGGCGCGGATGAGGGCGAGTTGGCCGGCGGTGGTGAGGACGATGCCGCGTGGAGTGCGCTCGAAGAGGGTGACGCCGAGGTCGTTCTCGAGGGCACTCATGTGTTGGGAGAGCGCGGGCTGGGACCAGCCGATCTCGCGGGCTGCAGCGCCGAGGCTGCCGGCGTCGGCAATGGCGCCGAAGAGGAGAAGGCGTTTCGGATCGCCGGTGGCGAGTGCCTGGTCGAATTGCTGTGACATAAGTAAAGCTTATGCGAAGGCAGTCGGAAGTGGGTCTACTGCTTGAGTCTCTGTTGATTCAGACTGGAAGGGCATAAGAGTTGCGGTTCTGCCGGTCAGGGTTCCTGTCCGTTCACGGATCTGCGGCAGATGGTTCGGACGATGAGGAGACTGACGGTGCGGAGAATCGGACTGCTGGGCGGGATGAGCTGGCACTCGAGCATTGAGTACTACACGAAGATCAATGCGGCAGTCGCCGAGCGCCTCGGCGGTCACCACTCCGCGCAGATCCTCCTCGACTCGTGTGACTTCTCAGGTATCCGCGACTTCCAGATTGCCGAGGACTGGGAGGGTGCGTCGGCGGCGTTGGCGGCGACCGGACAGCGTCTCGCCGATGGCGGCGCCGAGGCGGTCGCCATCGCGACGAACCTCATGCACAAGACCGCACCGACCATTGAGGCGACCGTTGACGTGCCGCTCATCCATATCGTCGACTCGATCGCTGCCATGGCAAAGGAGCGCGGGTACTCGACGCTTGCTGTCCTCGGGACGAAGTGGACGATGCTCGACGGCTTCTACACCGAGCGCCTCGAGGCGAAGGGAATCACGACGCTGGTCCCGGACGAGGCGACGTGCCTCGAGGTCGATCAGATCATCTGGGACGAACTCACCCGGGGCAAATTCACCGATGCCTCGCGTACTCGTTACATCGAGATCATGCAGGCACTCGCCGACCGGGGCGCCGACGCCGTGGCCCTGTCGTGCACGGAGATCGGTCTGCTCGTTCCGCCCGAGGTCGCTCCCCTGCCGGCGATCGACTCAGTCGACGCCCACGTCGCCGCGATCGTCGAGTGGATGATGGCGGATGAGATGGCTGCCTGCGAAGCTGATATGCATCCAGACCACCTTGGTGTCACAGCGTAGAAGCCGCACCCGACCAGTCGATCCATGGTCCACATGCAAGTCCTGTCGACGGATCACACTGATTGCAGTCCCGCTCAATACCAATCGACTCGCAAGTAGTGCGTTATGAGCACAAACATCGGTACGCTACAGGTGACGTGCGGTGCATCGAAGGAGAATGACCGCCGACCGAAGGGCTCGTGTCATGGAACTACTGTATGTTGTAAATCTCCAAGTTGATGGTCAAGACCCGTTCGAACGCATCATCCGACACATATGCACATGGCTCAGCGGACCAAACGTCAAGATCGAGCCAGCAGACTTTGCTTCAAACGGTTCTTGTAATCTGGAACCTGCCAGGGCTCCGGACGGCAGGCAAGATCGATATGGCGAGTGGGAGGTAATCACCCTTCCCAAAATGAGGGGAGTTAAGCTAACCGTAGCACAACACGTCAGCTCAATCCTCGACGTCAAAACAAGAGTCACGGTCACTGAGATAGATGGAATCACAAATTTTCGAGTAGGAATCAGTCGCGAAACATCGAAACAGCTAATGGCCCCAATGAAAAGGACGGCGGTCTACCAGCCAGGAATACTTCGTCTTCTCGATACCGACGAAACTCTCGATCTTAAATACAAGCAGCAGACGGTTGAACGCCGATACATTCAAGTGAAAACAGTTGCTGAAGCTAACACGGTCACATCAATACTTCCGAGTAGCGAACGGCTTCCGATAGCAATCGTACACGTACGAACACCTGAAACATGGGATTTGGCTAAAGAGCTCGCGAGTAAGCTTCTTGGGCTAGTCCGAACAATTACAGTCAATCATCACACAGCTCAGATCATTGGCGAGCACGACCCTCGCGCAATGGTTCCATTTGCAGGATTGGCGATCGTATGGCCTGGACTACACTCGGACCCACTAACGTTCTCAGCAAACCGAATTGCTATTCTTGGTCCCGATCAGGTTCGCGAAACTTTAGCCTTGACGATCGGAGCACTTGCAGCGCTCAGTAATGGCGAAGACGTTGGATGGAAAACTGTAAGGAATGCCGCCGAGCGAGCTCGCATGGCAGAGCTTTCAACTAGGGTCGAGCATGCTCGTCAGTCCGGCGACACCAAAGAGCAAATATCCGCCCTGAAAGAGCAGATTGAAGCACTCGAAATAGCGAAGAACGATGCAGAGCAGGTCGGCGAAGATGCCCTGGAGCAGGCAGACAATCACGGCTTACGTGCAAAGAAGCTCGAATCAGAGCTTTCCGCGGCTCGCGACGAGACAGAGATGTGGAAGTCTTCTTATCTCAAAATCGCCGGAAGCAGCTCAGAAGAATCGGCGCCGGAAACCTTGGATTTATGGGACAAAATTAAGCCGCTTGAGACGGCTAAGGATCCCTCAGAAGCCTTCTTGTCGATTTCTGATGCTGCATCAGGTAGCTTGATTTTCACTGATCGCGCACACCGTTCATGGCAGGATATACAGTATCCAGATCCTGATGACATGACGAGTAAACTAGTCAGTCTTGCGCGAGCTTCAGTGGCCTTATATGAACAGAAGGGAGGAGATTTCCCCCATCTGGACACATGGATGAAGGAGCAATTTGGCCTCACGATAGCTCTTACTGATCAGACTATTTCCAAGTGGAAACGGAAGGAAATGAGATGGTTAAATGATTTCGAATTTGAAGGTCGGCACTTGAACGCAACTCCGCACGTCAAGGTGCGGGATGCTGTGAAGTTCAATGAATGTGGGCGAATTCACTTTGCTCTTGACTCTGAAAATTCTAGATTGGTGGTTCAGCATGTAGGAATAAAAACCTACAAATAGTGAGGATTCAAAATCGGATCACTTCGGTGCATTGTTAGATTGCCGAACACCCAAAGATTCTAAAATTTGCCCGCCAGTATGCTATTTGCACTGGGTCCAGCTTATCAAGCATCATGATAGCACGTGTAGGAAGGGCCGCGCCTTTACCGTGGATTCTATGAACTCATCGGTTGGCTCCGAAAGCGAGACAATCGCCCCTCCCACGCCATAGGTGAGTTGACCATAGGACAACACCGCAGCTCGGATGAGGACGCTGAGGTCTACGGCACCGTCGAGAGAGAAGAAGCCGATTGCTCCGCTGTAGACACCGCGAGGACCGGCCTCGAGGTCGTCGATGATCGACATAGTGCGGTGCTTAGGTGCTCCCGTCATTGATCCTGGCGGGAATGCTACTCTGATGCACTCGACCGACGTTGCGTCATTTCGCACTTGAGAACGAACCGTCGAGACGAGCTGATGGACCGTCGCGTAAGTCTCGACGTCGAAGAGCTTTGCGACCTCGACCGAGCCGACTTCGGCTGTCACGCCGAGATCATGACGAACGAGATCGACGATCATGAGATTCTCTGACCGGTCTTTCACCGACGTCTGCAGGTCGGCTTTTAACGCTTCATCCTCTTCTGGGGTACTCCCCCGCGGTCGCGTGCCTTTGATCGGCTTCGACTCGGCGACTCCGTTCGCCGAAATCCGAACGAAACGCTCCGGCGACGTGCTCAGGACGTTCACCTCGGGCGACTTGAGGAATGCTCCGAACGGTGTGGGGTTGTCTCGTCTCAGATCCCCGTATGTCTGCAGCGCGTCTCGAGTCCACGGCATTTCCAACATGTTCGTCAGACAGACCTCGTACGTCTCACCGTCGTTGATGAGTCGCTGTGCTTCAGCGATGAGTTCGAGATACTCAGTTCGCGAATGCCGTGCTTGCAGCTCCGGAGGAAAGTCCGTCAGCATATCCGGTTCTCGACTGCGTACTGCTGGTCCTACTGCCCTAGAGTCCGGCTTAGCCGTATCCAGATCTGACTCGATCGCATCGATCCGGCGAGTGGTCTCATCGAACCACGCTCCACAGTCATCCTCAGTCACGCCTTCGTTGCTGAGAGCCAGGAAATAGACACTCCCTTGTTCATGATCCACGACGAGAGCCCTATCCAATAACATCATCAGCGCGTCCGGGTGCTCGGACGCATGCTTCCCTGGCGAACCGACCTCAGCCTTGAGTTCGTATCCCAGATATCCGACCCACCCCAGACGGAATGCGAAAGGCAGTTCGGCGATCTCAACTGACTGCACGAGCTCTGTCGAATTTAGATCGGCATCGAGCCAATCAAAGAATTCGGAGCGAAGAGTCTCCGTCCCGTCGGCTGACCGCACCTCAACCGTCCCCGCTGGGACGTCTGCTGTGACCACTCGACTCAGCGGCCCGGTTGGTGCACCCATGATCGAGAACCGCGAATCCGGATGCCCCGGCATGTTACCGTCAAGCCACACCGCTTCAGGCTCATCGGCGAACAGTGCGGTGAAGACGTCGGAGGACGGGGCATTCATCGGCAACTTCCGCACATGCAGCGTCACCGTCCGCTGCTCGTGGACTGCCGAGTCGCCGACGCCGCCAGCAACATCCTCGACCTCTTCGCTGCGAACGAAGCGCTCTCCGGAAGCCGGACGAATATCATGCGACATATTCCGTCGACTGGTGCGTCTACTCGCGCGCGGCGAATCCTGTCCAGCCCACCATTCCTCCGTCATCCGCCGGAAGTTCCGCAGCAGCTCGGCCGCGTGCTCGGTCGCGATCGACTCCGGATGGAACTGCACACCCCACTGCGGCCGCGTTTTGTGCGCGAGCCCCATGAGCACACCGTCATCCGACCACGCAGTCGGCTCAAGGCTCGACGGCAGTTCGGCAACAGCCAACGAGTGATATCGCGCGGCCACGAACGGCAACGGCAGACCATCGAACAGGCCCGTCCCTGAGTGCGAAATCTCCGAGACCCGACCGTGTCGCGGCTCGGGCGCGTGCGCGATCGTCCCGCCGTGAACATACGCGATCCCTTGATGCCCGAGACACACACCGAGCACCGGAATCTCCGCTCGGGCAATGACATCCGCACAGATCCCGAAGTCTGCCGGCTCCACCGGCGTTCCGGGCCCCGGGGAGATCACGACATTGTCGAACTCGTCGAGCACTTCGAGCGAGTAAACGGCCCAATCATTGGGCACGACGACCGGCTCACAGCCATTCACCTCGGCGAGGAGATGGAAAAGATTGAACGTGAACGAGTCAGCGTTGTCGATGAGTAGCGTGCGCACCGAGTTCGAGCTACCTTCCGGACGCTGGGCAACCTGGCGCGGGGTTGCTGAGCGACCGGAGGGTTGCTGAGATTCGCCCCGCGAAGCCGGCTGCGGCGCAGTCGACGCGGTCACTGCGGTCGGCGTGGTCCCTGCGGTCGGCGTGGTCACTGCGTTCGACGCGGTCTCTGCGGTCACGGGTGGAGCCAGGTCAGCCGAGGACGAGCCGACGGGTCGAATCCGACAAGCCAGCGGCCGCCTCGGCACGGAGGGACTCCTCGGTGTCCGCACCGGCACGGACGTACCGGCCGGTGAACGCATCGAGCGACCCCGAGGCCAAAGCCAAGGCCAGGCCCGTGACCTGCTCGGGTGTCGTCCAGTCGCCCTCGGTGCGGAAGTCGTGGACGGGCATCGACTTCGTCATCGCGGTCTCGACGACGCCGGGCGCCATCTCGAAGATCCGCAGCCCCTGATCGTGTCCGAAGTGGACGACGGAATCGGCGATTCGGAACAGCGACGCCTTCGACGCCGAATAGACCGCGTACGCCGGTGTCCCCGTCGCACCCGAGCCCGAGTTGAGGTCGATGATGCGGCTGGGACGCCCGGTCGCCTCGGCGGCGGCGATGAGGACGGGCGCGAACGCGTTGACCATGAGCGCGACACCGAGGACGTTCGCCCCGACGACCCCCGCGAGACTTTCCGGATCGGCGTCCCACAGCGGTCCCTCCGTCGACTCGATGCGCCCGGCATTGTTGACGAGCACCTGCAGTCGCTGCCCGGTCTCCGTCTCGAGCGCGGTCACCGCGGCCTTGAGCTCGGCCACCGAGACGGGATCATCGACGGTGAGCCCGAACCCGGTCACCTTCCCGCCGGTCTCCCCCGCAATCTCCGCGGCGGCCTCCCGAGCCTTGACCGCCGAGGTGGCTGTGACGACGACACGGTAGCCAGCACGGGCGAACGCCTCGGCGAGGTGCCGGCCGATGCCCCGTGCCCCACCGGTGATCAGCGCGATCGTCTCCGCCGGGACCGCGGTTGCCTCAGCGGCACCGTCACCGGCAGGCAGGTGCGTGCCGTAGGGAAGCTTCTCACTCATGGTCGGGACTCCTCAGGGTCAGCGGTCGATCGGACAGGTCAGCCGGCCGACCCAGCCGGCCGGCCGACACGCGGACGGCTCAGCCTCGGACGACTGCTCCGTGGCGTTCGGCGGCCAAGGCCGTCGCCGCCTCACGCATCGCCGAGGCCTCATCGGCCTTGAGCGTGCGATCCGGCGCCCGGAAGGTCAGCCGGAACGCGAGCGACTTCTTGCCCTCGGGCAGCTGGTCACCGGTGTAGAGGTCGAAGATCTCGATGCCCTCGAGATCCGCTCCCGCTCCCTCGACGAGCGTCGCCTCAAGCGTCTGCGCGGGCAGATCCTCATCGACGACGAGCGCGACATCCTGGCGGGACACCGGGTACGTCGACAGCGCACCGTCCCAGGTCCGCAGGTCAGCCTGCGCAAGCAGGGCGTCGAGGTCGATCTCGAAGGCGACCGTGCGGGCCGGCAGTCCGAGGTTCTCGCACACCTTCGGGTGCAGCTCGCCGGCCGAGCCGAGCACCTCACCGTCGGCGAGCGTGAACGTCGCCGCCCGACCCGGATGCCACGGGGCACCCCGTTCGGCTGCGACACTCACACCGACACCGCTGATCGCAGCGACCCGGCGGACGATGTCGATGACGTCGGTCGCCTCCGCGCGACGGCCCTTGCCCCAGAGGCCGGGGAACTCGACGTGACCGGCGACGACACCGGCGAAATGATACGGCTGGGCCGGCACCGAGGCGTAGATCTCCTCGAGCTCAGCCTCGGTGGGATGGTAGCCCGGCAGGAACCGCGGTCCCGGCTTGCCCGGCAGACCCTCCGTGGTCGAGACGAGCCCGGCCTCGAAGAGCGCGACGTCCTTGGCTCCGCGACCGAAGTTGCGCACCGCGACATCGAGCAGCGTCGAGAGCAGGGTCGTGCGCATGAGCGGCAGATCCTCGGACATCGGGTTCGCGAGCCGGATGTGCTGGCGGCGCGGATCGTCGGCCTCGAGCCGCAGGTCGTCATCGCGCTTCGCCGAGGTGAACGGGTAGCTGTAGACCTCCGTGAACCCGTCCGCGGTGAGCAGGTTCGAGATCCGACGCCGGGCCCGCTGCGCTTCGGTGAGTCCGGAACCGGCACGGGCGGCCGGCTGGATCGAGGGAATCCGGTCGTAGCCGCCGGTACGCGCGACCTCCTCGACGAGGTCGATGTCCGCGGTGAGGTCGGGACGCCAGCTCGGCACCGTGACGCGCAGGACCCCGTCACCGAGGTCGTCGACGTCGGCGCCGATGCCCTCGAGGAGGGACACCACCTCGGCGGGGGTGTAGTCGACACCGACGACAGCGGACACCCGGTCCACGGCGAGGTCGATGACCGTCGGAGCCGGGGCCTCACCGATCTGCGTGGTCGCGGCACTGAGCGTGCCGCCGGCGAGCTCGACGAGGAGATCCGCACAGCGCCTGGCCGCGACCGGTCCGAGCGTCGGATCGACACCGCGTTCGAAGCGACGCGAGGCCTCCGAGGAGAGCTTGTGCCGACGCGAGGTGCGCGCGATCGAGATCGGGTCGAAATGGGCGGCCTCGATGACGACGTCGGTCGTCTGATCGCTCACCTCGACGGCGGCACCGCCCATGACTCCGGCGAGGCCGATGATCTTCGACGACCCGTCCACACCGCGGTCGGTGATGAGCAGGTCCTCGGCGTCGAGGGTGCGCTCGACGTCATCGAGGGTCGTGAACTTCTCCCCCGCCTCGGCGCGACGGACGACGATCTCCTCGCCAAGCAGCGCCGTGTCGTAGGCGTGCAGCGGCTGGCCGAGTTCGAGCATGACGTAGTTCGTGATGTCGACGGTGAGGCCGATCGGACGCATGCCCGCCTCGAGGAGGCGGTGGCGCATCCAGTACGGCGTCGCCCTGGTCGGGTCGATGCCGGTGACCTGGAGTGCGGTGAAGACGTCGCAGCCGGGCACGCCGTCGATGGGACGGACGTCGTCGATGACGACAGGGAAGCCGTCAGCGGTGGGGGCGTTCACCTCGGCGACATCCGGGCTTCCGAAATCGGTGAAGGACTGGCCATTCATCTGGGCGTACTCACGGGCGATGCCGCGCATCGAGAGCTGGTACCCGCGGTCGGGGGTGACGTTGACGTCGAGGGTGACGTCGTCGAGGCCGAGGAGGGCGATCGCGTCGTCGCCGGGCTCGCCGGTGAGACCGAAGTCGGACAGCACGATGATGCCGCCGTGATCGTCGCCGAGGCCGAGCTCAGCGGTCGAGCAGATCATTCCGTCCGAGGTGTGACCGTAGGTCTTGCGGGCGGCGATGTGGAAGTCACCGGGCAGGACGGCGCCGGGCAGGCACACGACGACGAGGTCGCCGGGTGCGAAGTTGTGGGCACCGCAGATGATGCCGCGGCTCGGACGCTCCTCACCGGGCTGCGGGTCCTTCGGGTCATCAGCGGCCTCGTTGTGTTCGGGTCCGACGTCGACACGGCACCAGTTCACGGTCTTGCCGTTCTTGTGCTCTTCCTTGACGAGGTCGAGGACACGGCCGACGACGAGGGGTCCGGACACCTCGGCGCCGAAGAAGTCCTCCTCTTCGAGTCCGATCGCGGCGAACTGCGCGGCGAGGGCGTGCGGGTCGGTGTCGGCCGGGTAGTCGACGTAGTCAGCCAGCCAGGAGAGTGGGACGCGCATGTATCAAGCCTTCATTCCGAAACGGGCCGAGAAGCGCACATCGCCTTCGACCATGTCGTGCATGTCATTGATGCCCTCGCGGAGCATGAGCGTGCGCTCGATGCCCATGCCGAAGGCGAAGCCCTGGTAGACCTCGGGGTCGATGCCGGCGGCGCGGAGCACATTGGGGTGGACCATGCCGCAGCCGCCCCATTCGATCCAGCCCGGCCCGCCGACCTTGTTGGGGAACCAGAAGTCCATCTCCGCGCTCGGTTCGGTGAACGGGAAGAAGCTCGGGCGCAGTCGGGTCCGCGACTCCGGCCCGAACATCTCGCGGGCGAAGCCGTCGAGGGTGCCCTGGAGGTTCGCCATGGTCAGGCCCTTGTCGATGGCGATGCCTTCGATCTGGTGGAAGACCGGGGTGTGGGTGGCGTCGAGCTCGTCGGTGCGGAACGTCTTGCCGGGGCACACAACGTAGAGGGGCACGCCGCGTTCGAGCAGGGACCGCGACTGCACTGGTGAGGTGTGGGTGCGCAGGACGAGGCCGGCTTCGGGTGGGTCGACGAAGAACGTGTCCTGCATCTGCCGAGCCGGGTGGTCGGGGCCGAAGTTCAGCGCATCGAAGTTGAGCCATTCGGCTTCGATCTCCGGGCCCTCGGCGACCTCCCAGCCGAGGCCGATGAAGTAGTCCGCGGCCTGTTCCTGGATGAGGGCGAGCGGGTGGCGAGCACCGAGGCCGCGCCGGCCGCTGGGCAGGGTGACGTCGATGGACTCCTCGATGAGGACGGCGGCGTCGCGTTCGGCTTCGAGCTCGGCCAGGCGTTCGTCGTGGGCCTTCTTCACCAGTCCGCGGGACTTGCCGACGATCTTGCCGGCGGCGGCCTTGTCGGCCTTGTCGAGTCCGCCGATCGCCCGGTTCGCCAGTGCCAGCGGGGCCTTGTCGCCCATGAAGTCGATCTTCGCCGCCTTGAGGTCATCAAGGGTGCGGGCGTCCGCGAACGCCTGCAGCGCCGTATCCACGGCAGCCTGCACGGCTGACTCGTCCAAGGGGTCGAGCTGGTCTGTCATCGAAGTCCTTTGTCGACTGCTGTGATCTCGGCATTCGACTGGTCATTCGAATGCCTCTCTGCCGCAGATCAGTCTATCGTCTCGGGGACTCGTGGTCGGGCGGTCGTCCGGGTGGCGGTCGGGGACGATGGCGGAGTTCCGGGTCCACCTCGCCGAGGTGACCGTACGGAGCGTTCGTCCGCTCAGTCCCTGTGATCGAGAAGTCAGTGCCCTTGACGGTTTCACGCGCTACTGTCGGAACATGACGACGAATGAGAGCGATGTCCCAGTCAAGGCGTCCGATGTCATGGTCCGTGCCCTCGAGAACGAGGGTGTCGAACGAATCTTCGGGATCCCCGGCGAGGAGAACCTCGACTTCCTCGATTCGCTCAGACGCTCGAACATCGAACTCGTCATCACCCGCCACGAACAGGCCGCCGCTTTCATGGCGGCCACCTACGGTCGTCTCACCGGCAAGCCCGGTGTGTGCCTGACGACTCTGGGCCCCGGCGCGCTCAACCTTGCCACCGGTGCCGCGTACGCACAGCTCGGCGGGATGCCGATGGTGATGATCACCGGACAGAAGGGCATCCTCACCGCCGAGCAGGCCCGCTTCCAGATCGTCAACACCGTCGCCGCGATGGGACCGCTGACGAAGTCGACCCACCAGATCATCTCGCCGAGGATGATCCCCACGATGGTGAGAGAGGCGTTCCGCGTCGCCGTCGACGAACGCCCCGGTCCCGTTCATCTCGAACTCCCCGAGGATGTCGCCGGCACCCCCGTCGAGCACTACGATCTCATTCCCCCGCACCCGATCCAACGGCCTACCCCGTCGAACGAGGCGCTCATTGCCGCGGCCGAGGTCATCCGCAATGCGAAGCGCCCCCTGCTCATGCTCGGGGCCGATGCCTCGCGAGCCGACTGCAGCTGGCCGCTCGCCGAGTTCGTCCCCCGCGTCGGCATCCCCTACTTCACGACGCAGATGGGCAAGGGCACGGTCTCCGGCTCGACCGGCCTCTACATGGGCACTGCGGCGCTGACCGACCGTGACTACGTCCACGACGCGATCGAGCAGGCCGACGTCATCGTCACGATCGGCCACGACACGACGGAGAAGCCGCCGTTCACGATGGACGAGCACGGCCCCACCGTCGTTCACCTCGGATTCCGTGCCGCAGTCGTCGAGCAGGTCTACTTCCCCCAGTACGAGGCGGTCGGCGATCTCGGACCCACGCTCATGCGCCTCGGCGACATGCTCGAAGGGCAGGTCCCCAACGCAGGCGCGCTGCTGCCGATGCGCGAGGAGATCCTCACGAAGATCGAACAGGGGTCGAACGACGACCGGTTCAGTCCGCAGCGGATCGTCCACGAGGTGCGCCGCGTCATGCCGGTCGACGGGATCCTCGCCCTCGACAACGGCATGTACAAGATCTGGTTCGCCCGCAACTACCGCACCACCAGGGCAAACACCGTCCTCCTCGACAATGCGCTGGCGACGATGGGGGCGGGCCTGCCCTCGGCGATCGGGGCGAAGCTCACCCACCCCGAGTGCCGAGTCATGGCGATCTGCGGTGACGGCGGGTTCATGATGAACAGCCAGGAGATGGAGACCGCGGTGCGGCTCGGCCTCGACCTCGTCATCCTCATCCTCGAGGACAACGCGTACGGGATGATCCGGTGGAAGCAGGCCGTCGACGGGCTGACGGACTACGGGATGACGTTCGGCAACCCTGACTTCGTCACCTACGCCGAGTCCTACGGTGCCAAGGGGCGTCGGGTCGAGGACATCGCCGACTTCCACGATGCCCTCGAGTCGGCGTTCACCGAGGGTGGAGTCCAGCTCATCGTCGCCCCGATCGACTACACGGAGAACGTCCGCGTCCTCATCGAGGAGCTGCGGGACCGGTAAGTCGTTCGGGCGTTGCCCGGAATCAGACCGACCCCCGCCGAGGCGGCCCACCGTTATCGCCCAGCCCTCCTACTCGACGGTGACGCCGAGTTCGCGGGCGAAGAGGTCGGCGAAGACCATGAGCTGCTGCTCGTCGATCGTCGTGCCACGCAGCGAGTGGATGCCCGAAAGCCTGCGCGGGGCGAGTCCGCGCAGGTCAACGCCGCCGAGGCTCGATCCGTCGAGCTGGAGGTCGGCGATCGTCGTGTCCGGGAAGGCGACGAGCTTCGCGGTGCCCATGCCGAGGTCGAGTTCGTCGATCGCGCACCCGCGGAACTCGACGTCGGTGAGCTTCGCCGACCGCAGGTTGAGGTAGGAGATCCGGCAGTTCTCGACGACGACCTTCTCCCACACGCTGTCGACGAAGACCCCGGCTCCGATCCGGCCCCCGCTGATCTCGGTGTTGAGCAGGTTCGCTCGCGGCATCGTCAGGGTGTCCGCGCGGGAGTCGACGAGGCGGACCCCGGAGAGCCGCGCCCCGGTGAAGTCGGCGTGCGCCTCGGCGTCGCCAAAGGTCACCCTGGTGAAGGCCGAGTCAAGGAACGTCGTGCCCTTCGCATCCACCTCGGCGAGGTCGAGGTCGGTGAAGTCGCGCCCTTCGAGGAACTCGTCGGGACCGATGTCGCCGAGGAGGCCCTCCGCGAGGTTCGCATGGTCAATGGTCGGCAGCTTCGGTGCGGCGGTCGTCATGTCTGCACACTATCGCCGAGCGATGACGCGGCGTGTGAGCGCCTCTCGATCAACGGTTCGGTGAAGAATCGACGCTCCGCCGATCACTGCCACTCCTCGATCAACGCCGGGCTCGAATTCCGCGTCGCTCGCGACGCGGAATTCGTGCTGCGCGTGGATCGAGCGTCGGAGGACCGTCGCCGCGTGGAACGAGGGCTAGCGGGTCGACTGCGCGCACGCAGTCCCGGAGGACCGTCGCCGCGTGGATCGAGCACCGCGACCAGCCCATCGCGCCGCCCCTCCCCTGCTACATCCGCTGGTTGCGCGCGGATTCGAAGATGCAGATACCGGCGGCGGTGGCGAGGTTGAGGCTCTCCGCCTGACCGTAGATCGGTACGGCAACGGACGCGTCAGTGACCTCGAGGTCCTCGGGCCGCATGCCCCAGGCCTCGTTGCCGAAGACCCACGCGGTGCGGGCGGAGAGGTCGAGACCCGACTCCCACGGGTGGTGGAGGTCGTGGGCGGCGCCGTTGCCGTCGGCGGCGAGGACCTGGAGGCCCCGGGCCCGGGCGAGTTCGGTCACCTCGGGCAGGCCGACTCCGATGACGACAGGGATGTGGAAGAGGGAGCCGGCGGTCGAGCGGACGGTCTTGTCGTTGTAGACGTCGACCGATGACGAGGTGAGCACTACGGCATCGGCACCGGCTGCATCCGCGAGGCGGATGATCGTCCCGGCATTGCCCGGGTCACGGACCTGGGAGAGGACGACGATGAGCTGGGCGTCCTTCGTCACGACCGAGGTGAGGTCGACATCGAGGGTCCGGCACACGGCGACGACTCCCTGGGAGTTCACGGTCGAGGCGAGCTCGGTGAGCACCTCCTCGGTGACGATCGAGAGGAAGACCCTGCTGTCCTGGGCGGCTGCGACGAATTCGGGATGGGACTCGGCGGCCGCCTCGGTGAGGAAGAGCTCATCGACGGCGTCAGGGGAAGCCAGCGCCTCACGGACGGCCTGGGGACCTTCGGCGAGGAACCTGCCGGCAGCACGACGACCTCGGCGGTTGAGCAGCTTCGCAGCGTTCTTGATCCGCTTCGACTGCGGGGAGGAGATGACGTCGGGAAGCTTCATGGCTCGCTTTCGGGTCGGTGAGGCGGACGGTCGGAGAGACGGTGACACTGACGGGGGTAGAGGAAGTGAGGCAGACGGTCAGGGAGGCGGCGACAGGACCGCGCGGACAGACCAACGGCCCCGACGGATCGAATGAACGATCGCGGTCGGGGCCGTGGTGAAAGCGACGGGGCGCTTTCAAAGCGTCAGTCCGAGGCAGACGTCAGGCGGCCGGGGTCTTCGCGGCGTTGACGTCGGTCGGGAGGGCGTCCTTGGCCACCTTGACGAGGTGGGCGAAGGTCGCTGCGTCGTTGACGGCGAGCTCGGCGAGCATGCGACGGTCGACCTCGATGCCAGCGGCCTTGAGGCCCTGGATGAAGCGGTTGTACGTCATGCCGTTGGCGCGGGCGCCGGCGTTGATGCGCTGGATCCAGAGGCGACGGAAGTCACCCTTGCGAGCGCGGCGGTCACGGTAGCTGTAGACCAGCGAGTGGATGACCTGTTCCTTGGCCTTGCGGTACAGGCGCGAGCGCTGTCCGCGGTAGCCGCTTGCCCGGTCGAGGATGACCCGGCGCTTCTTGTGGGCGTTGACTGCCCTCTTCACACGTGCCACGTGTTACTCCTTTGATTCGTTTCGTCCGGCTGAGCCGGAGTCTGGTTCAAGCTGTGGGGATCGGCTCGTGGGAGCCGTGAACCGGCGGGTCGCTGCGACCTGGTCGGTCGCGCGGCCCCTGCGGGTCACTTGCCCTTGAGCTTGCCCAGAAGCTTGCGGGCCTTGGCGCGATCGCCGCCGGTGAGGACCTGGTCCGTACCAACTCGACGCTTGCGGCTCGAGGACTTGCCCTCGAACTTGTGCTGGTTGTTCACGCCTTCACGCATGATCTTGCCACTGCCAGTCACGCGCATGCGCTTCTTGGCGCCGCTGTTCGTCTTCTGCTTCGGCATCGTGCCGTTCTCCTTTGCATTTCGTTGCGAGCACCGGAGCGCCCACAACTACTTCACCCGCCGGACCACTCGGATCCGGCGATTCGTTACCTGTTTCTCACGCCTCGGGCGCTGCGTTCTTCTCCGCAGCGACTCGATCACGTCGGGACTTCACCTCGGCGCCGCGGCCCTTGGCATCGGACGATGCCTTGCGAGCCTCCGCCTTGGCGTCGGATTTGGACTTGTGAGGAGCGATGACCATCACCATGTTGCGTCCGTCGACCCTGGGTGCGGACTCGACGGTGCCGAGGTCCGACACATCTTCGGCCAGACGGTTGAGCAGTTTGATGCCCATCTCGGGGCGCGACTGTTCGCGTCCGCGGAACATGATCATGACCTTGACCTTGTCACCGCCGGACAGGAACCGCGTCACGTGGCCCTTCTTCGTCTCGTAATCGTGTTCGTCGATCTTGAGACGGAAGCGGATCTCCTTGAGCGCAGTGTTCGCCTGGTTCTTCCGGGCTTCCCTGGCCTTCTGGGCAGATTCGTACTTGTACTTCCCGTAGTCCATGAGCTTGGCCACGGGGGGTTTCGCCTGCGGGGCAACCTCGACGAGGTCGAGATCTGCCTCTCGGGCGAGATCGAGTGCCTTGCGAATGGCAACGATACCGACCTGTTCACCATTGGGTCCGACCAACCGGACCTCGGGAACCCGAATCCGGTCATTGATGCGCGTCTCGCTGATGTGTTCACTCCTTTTTAGCTCAAATGGTGTCGTGGCAATGAAAAAGGCTCCCATCGACACGAATGCCAAGGGAGCCTGCACACACGATCACTGCGGTCATCGAGACCGTGAGATCTTCCGTGAATACACCTCGATCCTCTGCCATCGATCCCAGCTTCCGCCGAGGTCAGACGTACAGTAGATCTTCGGACCCGATCGCTCGTCGCGATCCAGGTGGGAGTCAGACTCCGCTTCGCACCGTACCCAGTGTACTACGGTTCATGACTCTTCGCACATCGCGCCCCCTTCCCGCGGTCCCGGCTCCGCAGTTGTGGGAAGCTAGTCCCATGACCTCTGAAGACCCCAACACCGCCGAGGCGGTCGCCGACGTCACGCGCGACATCGCCGAGGTGCCCGCCGTCGAGATCATCACCTCCACGGCCGTCCATCTCATGTCCGCCGCCGCCGTCAACCTCGGCCTCGCCGAGGACACACCCGAGCAGTCGGCCGCCGACCTCATCGACCTCGACGAGGCGCGCAAACTCATCACCGCCCTTGCCGGCCTCGTCACCGGTGCCGCCACCGTCATCGGCGACCACCATGCCCGCCCCCTGCGCGACGGCCTGCGCAGCCTGCAGCTCGCCTTCCGCGAGGCCTCGACGATCCCCGACGAGCCCGGTCAGGGCCCCGGAGAGAAGTTCACCGGCCCCGTCCGCTGATCGCTCAGCGTCGTTCGAGGACTGACGTCCTCAGCGTGAGTGCGGCCCCTGCCAGTTCGGCAGGGGCCGTTCGGCATTCATGGTGAGAATTCCCTCGCCGAGGTGGGGCGACGATACCCTCACCACCCGAGCTGGCGGACGACCGAGGTCATGAGCGCGTCCTCGACATCGTCGAATCCGGGCCCGAACTGCCCGAAGCGCAGTGAGCTGATGAGACCGATGATCGCGACCCAGACGGTGATCGCCGCCGAGGTGGCCTCCGGGTGGACGTCGATGCCGAGCGTGCGGATCTCCTCGGCAAGACGGGCGAGGCTCTGATTCGCCTGCGCCTCAGGCGGCGCCGGCTGCGCGGTCGCACCATCGCCTGCCGTCGGCGGAACGACCCCGTCCCATGGTGACCTGCGGCCATCACCGTCGGCCGCTTCCCGTGCCGCGCGATCTTCGAAAGCCAGCGCCCTCGCCCGCAGATCGGCGACGAGGCGGATGAGTGCGGCCATGACGCGGGTGCCGGGTTCGACGGTGACCTCGTGGGGAGCAGAGTAGGCGGCGATCGGGGTGCCGTAGATGAGCGCCCAGCGCTGCGGGTGCTCACGAGACCATGCGAGCATCGCCAGCCCCAGCGATGCGACTGAACGGTCCTGCTCGAGCGCCGCATCGACGGCATCGGCCAGCGATGTGAACGCGTCGGCGATGAGGATGGTGAGCAGTTCGTCGCGGGTCTTGACATACCGGTAGACCGCACTCGAGACGATCCCGAGCTCACGAGCGACCGCTCGCAGCGACAGGGCCTCGACACCGGATTCGTCGAGCATCCGGTTGCCGATCTCGACGATCCGCGTCTCCGTCTCCTCGCGCGCCCGCTGTCGCGGTGTCTTCGTCGCCTCGTCGCTCATGCCCTCATGGTAGATCGAGAGAGCATGCGAGGTAAAAGTGAGCACTGCTCTTGTTTCGGCAGTCTGGCCGCGCTACGCTCGAAGCGTCAACACAGAGAGCAGTGCTCACACTTTGCCTCTGATCATTCTCGAAGGGGTTTACTCATGCGCTCAGCACTCGTCCTCGGCTTCGGTCAGATCGGCACTCAGATCGCCCACGACCTCACCGCCGTCGGCATCGACGTCCGTGTCATGACTCGGTCGCGACCCGACGGACTGACAGTCACCGACACAGCGATCGCTCACCGCGCTGGCCTCGACTCACTTGCGCCTCAGCATGGCACCGAGCACGCCCGTCCAGCCGCTGGCTCCGAGACGGTGCCCGGCACCGACCCCGTGGCGACCGCCCGCGGTCGGATCACGTGGTCTCAAGGTGACGCGTCATCAGCCGAAGCTGTCCGCCAGGCCGCGGAGGAGGTCGGCGCGGAGGCGATATTCGCGTGTGTCCACACCGCCTATGACTCGCGAGTCTGGGCGAGAATCCTGCCAGGACTCGAAGCCTCGATCCTCGACGCTGCCGCCCAGCTCGGCATCGCTGTCGTCTTCCCCGAGTCCGTCTATGCCTTCGCCGGTCTGACCACGCCGATCACGGCAGATGCGGAGTTCGCGCCCGTCGAGGAGAAGGGGCGGATTCGTCAGCAACTGCTCGTGGCTCGCTCTGCCCATCCCGCGCAGGTGGTGAGTGTGCTCGCCGGGGACCTCATCGGCGCAACGGCCTCACCGACGAGCTCGGTGGTCCGCCTCTGCATCACCGGTCGCATCACCGCAGGCCGCTGGGCAGTCGTTCCGGCACGCACCGATGTGCCCCACGGGATCACGGTCATCGACGACATGGCGGCGACGATGATCGACGCAGCAACCGATCTCAGCGCGGCCGAACAGCGCCATGCGGGGAGCCACCGGCTCGTCATCGCCCCGAGCGCGAATCCGACGCTCGCCGAGGTCACCGCCTACGCCCATGACGTGCTCGGCTCGACCTACCGGAAGCCGATCGCTCTCCCCCACGCCGTCGTTCGGGCAGCCGGCTGGTTCGACCGGTCGATGTTCGAACTCGCCGAGCTCGCCCCGATCTGGCGCCGCCCGTGCCTCATCGATTCAGGAGACGCTGATGCCGACTGGCGAGCCGGCATCGACGCGATGCTCCGGTGATCGCGGAACCGCAGCCCCACCTCGGCGGGCATGCCCCGGTTATGGGCCACCACCTCGGCGGATGTACCCACGGAACCGCGTCCCCACCTCGGCGGGCGCACACACGGAACCGTCCCCCCACCTCGGCGAGGGAACCTGATCGTCCTCAGCTCTGGTTGAGGAAGATCCCGTTGCCGGGACCGAGCGGCAGGTCGAGGAAGTACCAGAGCGCGAGCAGCGCCGCCCACGCGAGCCAGAACGGGATGACGAACGGGAACATCCGGGAGATCACGGTGCCGAGGCCCGCGTTCGGCTCGTAGCGGCGGACGAGACCGAGGAGGACGATCATGTACGGGTTGAGCGGGGTGATCACCTGCGTCGCGGAGTCGCCGACGCGGAACGCGGCCTGGATGAACGCCGGTTCGTAGCCGAGGAGTGCGAAGAGCGGGACGAAGACCGCGGCCATGAGCGTCCACATCGATGAGCCGGAGACGATGAAGAGGTTGAGCACGCTCGCGAGCAGCATGAAGCCGATGATCGCGGCGAACCCGGTCAGTCCGATCGCCTCGAGTCCGGAGGCACCGGCGACGGCGATCCACGACCCGATTCCCGTCCAGTTGAACAGGGCGATGAACTGGCCGAGGATGAACGCGAGGATGAGGAAGGACATCATGTCGATGATCGACTGGGCCATCATCCGCACGACGTCGTTCATCGACCGGATCGTGCCGACGACGATGCCGTAGACGACGCCCATGAGCATGAAGTATGCGAAGACGATGAAGACGATCGAGGACAGCAGCGGCGACTTCGGGAGGAATCCGCCCTCCTCGTTGCGCCACGGCGAGTCCGGGATGAGCACGGAGACGAGGATGACCGCAGTCAGGGCGAGCGCGGAGAGCAGCGCCCAGAGCAGGCCGCGTTTCTCGGCGGGTTCGAGCGTCGGGGAGACTTCCTTCTGTGCGGCTTCGATCTCCTCGGCGCTCACGGAGTTCTCGCTGTAGTCGACGTCCGTGGCCTGGTACTTCTTGTCCAGGCCCTGCGTCGTCGCGTCGACGTAGTCACGCGGCACGCCCTTGCGGACCATGTTCGGTTCGATGAGCTTGTCGATGATGAACCCGGCGATGATCGCGAGCATGATCGAGGCGACGATGTTGAAGTAGTAGTTCGAGACCGGGTTGACCGCCTGGTACTCGATGCCCGGCAGGGTCTCCATCACCGAGGTGGTGATGCCGGCGAAGAGCGCGTCGAGGCTGGTCGGCACGATCGATGTCGAGTAACCGGCACCGGTGGCTGCGAACCCTCCGATGAGACCGGCCATCGGGTGCCGGCCGGCGGCCTTGAAGACGAGGGCGGCGAGCGGCGGGATGATGATGAACGCCGAGTCGGCCATGATCGACCCGACGACGCCGACGAACCCGACAGCGTAGGGCAGCAGCCAGCGCGGGCTCGATCCGAACGCGACCCGCACGGCCGCGGCGAGCATACCCGACTTCTCGGCGACCCCGACGGCGAGCAGGATCGGCAGGACCGTGGCCAGTGGTGGGAACCCGATGTAGTTCTCCCCCATCGTCGTCGTCAGCCAGGCCATGCCCTCACCGGTGAAGAGACCCTTGATGGTGACGATCTCGTCGCTGCCGGGAATGGCGACGGAGACTCCTGCGATCGCCATCGCCGTCGAGATCGCGCCGGTGATGAGGAAGAGTCCGAGGAAGAGGGTGAACGGTTCGGGCAGTTTGTTGCCGATGCGTTCGATCCCGTCGAGGAGGCGCTGGCCGAAGCCGACCTTGGCTGGTGTCTGCGCTGACATGGCTCTGCTTTCTCTCGTGGCTAGGCGAAGTAGTTCTCGACGTCGATGGCGCCGCCGGCGCGGGCGAACTCGGTGTCGACCTCGGCGGCGAGGTCATCGTCGACGAGGTAGTCCAGCGCCGTGCACGCGAGCCCGTAGGCGGCGTCGTGGGCCGCGGCCTCAGCTTCGGGGGTGATCGCCGCGGCCGCGAATTCCCTGGTGTGCAGGGCGGTCTCGGAGTCCGCGGTCCTGATGAGCGGGTGGATGCCCGGGATCCGGTAGGAGACGTTGCCGAAGTCCGTCGAGGCGGCGATCGACTCGTCGAGGACGCCCCCGGGCAGCGGGGTCCTCCCCTGCGCGATCTCGTGGAGCGCCCACCGCTTCGTCAGCGCGGAGTTCGTCCGCACCGGCAGCGACGGCGGGTGTTCGTCCCAGGTGATCTCGACGCCGGTGCCGGTCATGAGCGCCGCCCCCTTCGCCGCATCCTCGACCCGCTGCGAAAGCTCCTTGAGCGTCTCCGGGTACTTCGAGCGCACATAGCACTGGACGGTCGCCGTCTCCGTGATGATCGACGGCCGGGTGCCGCCGTCGGCGATGACGGCGTGGAGGCGGGAGATCGGCGGCATCTGCTGGCGCATGAGCCCGAGTCCCTGGTAGAAGAGGGTCGCGGCGTCGAGCGCGTTGCGTCCCATGAAGGGCTGCGCCGAGGCGTGCGCGGCGGCCCCGGAGTAGGTGACCTCGAGCAGGCGCCTGCCCAACCACACCTGGTCGGCGCAGTCGTAACCGTACCCGTGGACCATGATCGCCGCGTCGATGCTGTCGAAGGCACCGGCCCGGGCCATGACCTCCTTGCCCGAGTGCCCCTCCTCGGCGGGGGTGCCGAGGAGGACGACCGTGCCCGGCACCGCCTCGGGGTTCTGCCGGTAGAGCTCGTCGAGGGCGAGGAAGGCCCCGACTCCGGCTGCGGCGATGAGGTTGTGCCCGCACGCGTGGCCGATCTCCGGCAGGGCGTCGTACTCGGCGAGGATCGCGATCGTCCGGCCGTTCCCGTTGCCGGTCGTCGCCTGGAGCGTCGTCTCGACGCCGTAGAGCCCGGTCTCGACGGCGATGCCCCGGGATTCGAGCACCGCGGCGATCGCTGCGACGGACTCGACCTCCTCGTAGGCGGTCTCGGCGAGCTCGTGGATGCGGTGGAGGAGCCCGGTGATCTCGTCGCCAGCACCGGTGAGGGCGGTGGCGATGGCATCTGTGCTGGTGGTCGGGGCGCCGGTGAACTCCGAGGTCCACTCGGCGGCGTTGTCCGCTCGCGCCCGGGTCTCCGCGGCGATGTGGTCGAGGTAGCTCTCATCGGGGACCGTGGCACGGCCGAGGTCTCTGGGTGCGCTCATGGCTCACAAGCATAGGAGACGCCGGTCACAGACACACCCATGACCCGTCACAGAGGATGGTCTCCCGGGGCGGCCTCAGAGGGGTGGACTCAGACCGCGGTGAGCTGAAGGGCGAGCGAGTCCGCGCGTTCGACGACGATCGGATCGGCGGCCAGCGCCTGCTGGAACCGTTCGACCTCCTCGGCGGGGACCTGGCCCGTGACGCCGAGGCGGATGCCGAGTTCCGGTCCCTCGACATGGACGCGCGCGCTGCCGGGGCTGAGGCTGATCCGGGCGAGCCAGGGGAACCGTCCGGCCAGGGCCACGGCCGCCTCGGCGACGGTGGGATCGGCCCACGCGGGAGTCCACGGTCGACCCTGGGCAAAGGCGAAGAGGGCGGGGCGGCGGAGGAGGAACGACCGGTCGGTGCCGGGGTCGAGGACGACGAGCTGGGAGTCGGCCTCGATAGCCCCGAGCGCCAGGCGTTCGGACTCGATGGGCACCGGCCTCGCCTCGGGATGCCACGCCGTCAGCGGTGGGATCGCGGAGAATCCGGGTGTGCATTCGCGTCCGTCCTCGGCCTGGAGGCGGACCATCGCCATGTCCGAGGAGTTGTCGACCATGAGGCCGTTCTCCCCGACGCCGTGGTCGACGGCGATCGGGACGATCGGGGCATAGAGGCGGACGCCGGCCAGGGCGGCGACGACGCCCTGGTGGGCAGCCGGGTCGAGCGGTGACTCCGCGGCCGTTTCGAGCGCGGCCAGGAGGGGCGCATCGGCCTCTCCGGTGTCACCGGAGAACGGGTTGGGCGCGAGGTTCCGGCCCTCCCAGGGCTGGCCGGCGGAATCGGTGGGCATCGGGTTCAGCGTCCCGCGACGTCGAGCGCCTCTTCGAGGGTGAACTTGCCCGCGTAGAGCGCCTTGCCGACGATCGCGGAGTCGACCCCTGCGGGCACGAGAGCGCGGAGACTGCGGAGGTCGTCGAGGCTCGAGACCCCACCAGAGGCGGTGATGGGCTTGTCGGTGCGCGTCGTCAGGGATTCGAGGAGCTCGAGGTTGGGTCCCTGGAGGGTGCCGTCCTTGCGGACGTCGGTGACGACGTAGCGGGCGCAGTTCGCGGCTTCGAGACCGGCGAGGACCTCGAAGAGGTCTCCCCCGTCCTTCGTCCAACCCCTGGCCGAGAGCGTCTGGCCGCGGACGTCGAGGCCGACGGCGATCTGGTCGCCGAAGCGGGCGATCATCTCCGCCGTCCACTCCGGGTTCTCGAGCGCGGCGGTGCCGATGTTGACGCGCTCGGCCCCGGTGTCGAGTGCCCGTTCGAGGCTTTCGGTGTCGCGGATCCCCCCGGAGATCTCGACCTTGATGTCGACGGCCTTGACGACCTGGTTGAGGAGGTCGGAGTTCGATCCGCGTCCGAACGCGGCGTCGAGGTCGACGAGGTGGATCCACTCGGCTCCGCGCTCCTCGAAGTCGTGGGCGGCGTCGATGGGCGATCCGTAGTCGGTCTCGGTGCCGGCTTCGCCCTGGACGAGGCGGACGGCCTTGCCGTCGGCGACGTCGACGGCGGGAAGGAGGACGAGCTTGTCAGTCATGGTGGCCTTTCTTCTGTCGCGCATGCGCTGCGACGGGGTCGACGGGTGCGGGGATCGGCTCGAGGGGCGCTGGGGCCTGACGGCTGCTAGCGGCTGTCAGGTGAGCGGCCTCCGTCAGAGACGCGGTCATCGTCGGGGAACGAGGCGATCCAGTTGCGCAGCAGGGCGGCACCCGCCTGAGCGGACTTCTCCGGGTGGAACTGCGCTGCCCACGTGGTCCCGTCCTCGACGGCGGCGATGAACTCCGAACCGTGGCGGGCGGTCGTCACAAGCGTTCCCGCGGGGTGATCGGTCGCCGCGTACGAGTGGACGAAGTAGAACTTCTCGTCCTCGATGCCAGAGAACATCCGCGACCCTTCGGCTGCAGTGATGTCCGACCATCCCATATGCGGGACGACGGGAGCATCGAGCGCGGTGACCTCGCCGGGCCACAGACCGATGCCCGCCGTCTCGACACCGTGTTCACGACCCTGCGAGAAGAACACCTGGAGGCCGACGCAGATGCCGAGCAGCGGCCGTCCCTCCTCGTGGCGGGCTCTGATGAGGTCGAGCGCATCGACCCCTTCGAGCCCGGCCATGACGGCGGAGAACGCGCCGACGCCGGGAACGAGGAGCCCGTCTGCGGCCTCGATGTCAGCGTGGTCGGCAGTCAGTCTCACCTCGGCGCCGGCGGCCTCAGCTGCGCGGACGGCAGAGCGGACGTTGCCTGCTCCGTAGTCGAGAACGGCGATCGTCGTCATCGTGACCGGCCTCCGGACAGGACTCGGGAGATCCGCCAGAGGGCGAATCCGAGGACGACGACACCGAGAACGGCGACGCCCCACGCCACACCGTTGCCGCTGAGCCCGAAGCTCACGCCGAAGGCGAGGACGATGCCGGCGAGGACGGCGACGATGATCCACAGCAGCGCTGTCCGTGCCAGCGCCGCCCGGCCCGGTGTCATCGTCGCGGCACTCGCCTGGAGCTTCGACATCGACGAGGTGGGGATGTTGCCTTCGACCTGGTCGGCCGTCGTCGTCTCGAGCAGGAGCTGTTCGACGACGTCGGGAAGGTTGCGCAGGGCGAGCCCGGCCGGCACATCGGATTCGCGGGCACCGTTGCGGTAATGGCCGGCGTCGATCTGCTCGTCGCTGCGGACGAGGAGGAGGACCTCATGCTTGCCGGCGAGCTTCGAGATCGCCGCGGCCGCCTCGTTGCCGGCTGCGACTCCGGTGTCGGCGAGGACGATGCCGGTGAAGTCGCCGACGGGCACGATCGTGCCGGTGATGTTCGAGAGCACGCAGGCGGCGGCGAGCTGGTCGGGAACCCCGAACGGGGTGACGACGACGGTGGTGCTCATAGGACTCCCTTGGTGCTCGGGACCGCGGTGGTGCGGCCATCGGGTTCGACGGCTTCGCGCAGGGCCCGGGCGAACGCTTTGAACTGGGCTTCGACGATGTGGTGGGGGTCGCGGCCGCGGATGAGGTCGAGGTGGACGGTCAGCCCCGCGTGCAGCGCGATCGATTCGAGGGCGTGCGAGGTCATCGACCCGGTGAAGTGTCCGCCGATGAGGTGGTACTGCTGCCCTTCGGGTTCTCCCTCGTGGACGAAGTAGGGGCGGCCCGAGATGTCGACGACGCATCGGGCCAGCGATTCGTCGAGCGGAACGAACGCGGAACCGTAGCGGCGGATGCCGGCTTTGTCCCCGAGCGCCTCGGCGAGGGTCTGGCCGATGACGATCGCGGTGTCCTCGACGGTGTGGTGGACGTCAATGTGGGTGTCGCCCTTGGCAGTGACGTCGAGGTCGATGAGCGAGTGCTTCGCGAGCGCCGTGAGCATGTGGTCGAAGAACGGCACGGTCGTCGCGATGTCCGCCTTGCCGGTTCCGTCGAGATCGAGGGCGACGGACACGGTCGATTCCGATGTCGACCGCTCGCGCTGGGCCTGCCTCATAGTGAGCCTTTCGTCGTGTGCCGCGCCGTCATGTGCGGCGCGGATGCTGCGCTTCCCATTGTCCCAGGGTCACCGCCCGGCTGAGAACCGGGGCGACCTGCGGCGACTCAGTGGGCGCTGAGCAGGGTGGAGGGATCGTCAGCGACGATATCGTTCATCGCGGCGAGGAACGCGGTCGTCTCAGCTTCTGTCCCGGCATTGACTCGGGCATGGTGCGGGATGCCGATGTCGCGGATGAGGATCCCCCGGTCGAGCAGCTTCTGCCACAGTTCGGCCGGTTTCGCGATGCCTCCGAAGAGGACGAAGTTCGAATCACTCGGATGGACGGTGAAGCCGAGTTCGGCCAGACGGGCCGAGATCGCGTTCCGGGAGTCGATGAGCCGGTCGACGTTGCCGAGGAGGAGATCGGCGTGCTCGAGCGCTGTGCACGCGAGCACCTGGGTGACGTCGGAGAGGTGGTAGGGCAGGCGGACGAGGCGGAGGGTGTCGATGAGTTCGGGGGCGGCGATCGCGTAACCGAGCCGCAGACCCGCGCATGCGAACGCCTTGCTCATCGTCCGGGAGACGACGAGACGAGGGCGGCCTGCCAACAGGGTCATCGCCGAAGGCAGCGCCGGGCGGGAGAACTCGGCGTACGCCTCGTCGACGATGACGATGCCCGAGCAGTTCTCGTACGCGGCTTCGATGACGTCGAGGCCGAGCGAGGTGCCCGTCGGGTTGTTCGGGGTGCAGAGGAAGACGATGTCCGGGTCGACGCGGGAGACTTCGGCGGCGACCGCCTCGGCGGTGAGTCCGTAGTCGTCGTCGCGCTCGGCATGGATCCATTCGGCACCGGTGCCCGTCGTGATGAGCGGGTGCATCGAATAGCTCGGGGTGAAGCCGAGTGCGGTGCGTCCGGGACCGCCGAAGGCCTGGACGATGTGGGAGAGGACCTCATTCGAGCCGTTGGCGGCCCAGATCATCTCAGGATGCAGCTCGACGGCCGTGCCCGCGCGCTCGTTGACACCAGTCAGATAGTCGACGAGGTGCTCGCGCAGTGCCGTGAACTCACGGTCCGGGTAGCGGTTGAGTCCGGCCAGATGAGTGTCGACGGCCGTGCGCATCGCCTCGACGACGACGTCCGGAATCGGATAGGCGTTCTCGTTGACGTTGAGCTGGACCGGCACGTCGAGGTGCGGGGCGCCGTAGGGCTCACGCCCGACGAGGTCGGAGCGGACTGGCAGAGACTCGATGTTTCCCACACAGCGATTTTAGCGCTGGGGAACGTCGAGGCTCTGGCCGGGGTGGACGACGGGCGAGGACAGGTGGTTGAGCTCGACGATGTCGGCGACGACGTCACGGGTGTCGCGGTCGAGGCCGAGGTTCGAGGCCACCGTCCACAGCGACTCGCCCTCGCCGACGACGACGGAGTCCGCGGCGACGCCGATGACCTCGTCACCGCCGACCGCCTCGGCGGTGAACGTCTGGGTCGAGAAGAAGAGCGTGCCGCCGACGATCGCGAGGGCGCACACGGCGGTGCGGAGCAGACGCACGGCACGGCGGCCGCGGTTGGTCAGATGCAGTTCCTGATTCATCACAGACATCGCATTTACCTCTTTCTTCGTACTATTCCACCCGCAATGGGTAGAACGTCTGTTCTATTCAACACATCATTCGAACAAATGTCCAGTCCATCTCGAACATTTATGAGACAATGAGGGAGAACCAGCGTTGTTGATCGATCTCGAACAACCATCCCAGGCGGCACTGACACGAGGTCTCTCGAGGCGGTTCAACCGGTGGGAAACGGCGGGATTAGAACGAAGGGGAAAGAGCAATGGTGCAGAGCAAACGAGGCAGAGGCAGGCCGCGCAACGAGGATGTTGCCAGCGAGATCGCCGCGGCCCGCAGCGAAGAGGACGAGGTCGAGATCCCTGACGGTCCGACCGGGGCCGGGGACTTCCGTCTCTCCCCCCGACAGCGGCTCGTCCTCGAGACGATCGAGCGCGCCGTCGTCACCAACGGCTATCCGCCGAGCATGCGCGAGATCGGCGAGGCGGCGGGTCTCGCCTCGCTCTCGAGTGTGGCCCATCAGCTCTCCCAGCTCGAGCGGCTCGGCTACGTCCGCCGCGACCCCAAGCGCCCGCGGGCGATCGAGGTCGTCAATCCCTTCGAGGAGGAGGAGGCCGAGCGCGCGAAGTACGAGGAGCTCGCGAACAACACTGTCCAGGTCCCCGTCGTCGGCCGCATCGCCGCCGGTGGTCCGATCCTCGCCGAGCAGGAGGTCGACGACGTCTTCTCCCTGCCCACGCAGGTCGTCGGCTCCGGTGAGATGTTCCTCCTCAAGGTCGTCGGCGATTCGATGATCGAAGCCGCGATCTGCCACGACGACTGGGTCGTCGTGCGCAAGCAGCACACCGCTGACAACGGGCAGATCGTCGCCGCCCTCCTCGACGGCGAAGCGACGGTGAAGACCCTCAAGCGCAAGGCCGGGCGCCAGTGGCTGCTGCCGCAGAACAAGGACTACGACCCCATCGACGGTACGTACGCCCAGATCATGGGCCTCGTCGTCGCCGTCATCCGCCGGCTCTGAGGTTGGGTTCCTCGCGGGCCTCTGCGGGTGGGCTCGCCCCTCGCCGAGGCGGCTGACCGGAAACGCGAATGCCCACGACCGTTGGTGGTCGTGGGCATTCGGCGTGTCTGGGGCGCCTCGGCGGTCGGGGCAAGGGTGTCTGGGGCGAGTCGGCATGCTCCGGCAGGCGGGTGACGGCTGGCGTGCGTGTCGCCGCAGGCCTCGCGCTCTGCCGACCGGCACCTCGAGCGACAAATCATCCCCGTGCAAGCAGCGGATTTAGCGCTACGGGTGCGGGGTGTGAAACTGTGCGGAGGTTTTGCCGCTAAGGGGAGGTTTTACCGCCGAGGGGAGGTTGTGCCACTGCGGGGATGAATGGCCGCCTCGGGGCTGACACGAACCGCCCCTATATGCCCGTCATGGAGTCGGCAGTCGAATAGCCCTCCGTCCACTCCCCGTCATGGAACAATGCGACCAGGGTGAACACCATGGCGAGACCGCCCAGAACGAAGAGCACGATCGGCCAGACGTTGAGATATGTGGCACCCATGAGCAAGCCGATTCCCCCTCCGGCGAGAAGGACGACACCCGAGAGGAAGCACGGCAGCCAGTATTTCCGATAGGGCTTCTTCTTCCGCTTGCGAGCCATGGCGCGAACTTTACCACCCGGCCCCGCGCCGTCACTTCTTCGCGGCGTCCTCGTCCTTCGTCGCGGCCAGGCGCCCGAGTGCTGTGCGCACGACCGCCGGATCCGTCGTCGGCCACATCTGCGGCATCGAACTGACGAGGTAGCCGGCATAGCGGGCCGAGCGCAGACGCGAGTCGAGGACCGCGACGACGCCCTTGTCCCCGGTCGACCGGATGAGCCGACCGGCACCCTGCGCCAGACGCAGCGCGGCATGCGTCGCGCTCACCGCCATGAACCCGTTGACCCCGCGCCGGTCGGCGTCCCGGGCCCGCGCCTGCATGAGAGGGTCGTCCGGGCGCGGGAAGGGGATCCGGTCGATGATGACGAGCCGGTTCGTCCGGCCCGGCACGTCGACGCCCTGCCAGAGGGACATCGTCCCGAACAGGCACGCCTCGTCGTCGGCGGCGAACCGGGAGACGAGCGACGGCAGACCGTCGTCGCCCTGGAGGAGGATCGGCAGATCGAGCCGGTCCCGCAGGTGCTCGGCCGCGGCATTCGCAGCCGCGCGGGACGAGAAGAGTCCGAGCGCCCCGCCCTTCGAGGCTGTGACGAGGGCTTCGAGTTCGGCCAGCGCTTCCTCGCTCAGCCCGCTGCGACCGGGTTTGGGCAGGTGGGAGGCGACGTAGATGATGCCCTGCCGGCCGTAGTCGAACGGCGATCCGGCGTCGAGGCCGTCCCACCTCGGCGAGTCGGGGCCGACGAGACCGAGCGAGGCGGCGACGGCGTCGAAGTTCCCGCCGAGCGACAAGGTCGCCGAGGTGGCGACGACGGTTGACTCTTCGAAGATCCCGTGCCGCATCGTCCCGGCCACGCTCAGGGGCGCGACGACGAGGTTCGTCGTCTCCCGCTCGCGGAAGGTGCTGCGGCTCAGCCACACGACGTCGTTCTTGCCGGGGTCGCAGAAGCGTTCGGCGAGTTCGAAGATCTCCTGGCACCGGGCCTTCGCCATCTGCCGGCCGGCGTCCGCGTCCTCGCTGCGTCCGCCGATGTCGTTGATGATCTGCCGGGCGGAGTCGCGGATCTGCGTGAGCGCGAGGGCGAGGGGTTCGGGCAAAGAGAGCATGAGCCCTTCGCTCACCCCGGCGGTGGCGCGTTCGAAGGCCGCCGAGGCGGTGTCGAGCATCGCGGTCACGCCGTCCTCGACCGTGGTGTGCTTGCGCACCGCCGAGGTGGCCGCCGAGAGCATGCCCGTGTTGATCTGGCCGGACAGGGCATTGGTCACCCGGTCCTTGAGCTCGTGTGCCTCGTCGATGATGATGACGTCGTGTTCGGGCAGGACGGCGTTCTCCCCGAACGCGTCGATCGCGAGCAGGGCATGGTTGGTGACGACGATGTCCGCCTCGGCGGCGGCGTTGCGGGCCTGTTCAGCGAAGCATTCGGTGAAGAGCGGACAGTTCGAGCCGAGGCAGTCGAAGGCGTTGACGGAGACCTGCGCCCACGCTTTGTCGCTGACGCCGGGGATGAGGTCGTCCCGGTCTCCGGTCTCCGTGGTCTTCTCCCACGTGCGGATGCGTTGGATCTCCTCGCCGAGGCCCGACCGGTCGGCGGGCTTCCGTCCGGCGGCGGCATCGGCGCCGAGGTCGAAGAGCATTCCCTCGTCCTCGTCGGGGTAACCGCCGGCGAGTTTGTGCTTGCACACATAGTTCCGCCGCCCCTTGAGCAGGGCCGCCTTCGGCAGCGGGTCGAGGGACTTCTTCACGGATTTGAACAGGCGCGGGAGGTCACGGTGGATGATCTGCGTCTGCAGGGCGAGCGTCGCCGTGGAGACGATGACCTTCCCACCGGTGCGGCTCGCGTACTCCGCGGCCGGCACGAGGTAGGCGAGCGATTTGCCGGTTCCGGTGCCGGCCTGGACGAGGAGGTGGATGCCCTTGTCGAGCGACGAGGCGACCGCCTGCGCCATCTCGGTCTGACCCTCACGGGTCGACCCGCCGATGGCGCCGACGGCCGCAGAGAGCAGGTCGGCGACCGAGCTCACTCGCCGATGACCATGTCAGGCCGGCGGAACTCCTCGAGTTCGGCGGCGAGCTCGGCCGGGACCTTCGCGTGCATGCCCGTGCCGCCCTCACCGTGTTCTTCGTGATCGACGGTGCCCAGCGCATAGATCTTCGAGACGAGGTCGCCGCGCTCGTAGGGGATGAGCACGGAGACTTCGATGTTCGGCGACGGCAGCTTCTCCTCGATCGTCTCGACGAGGTCGGCGATGCCCTCCCCCGTCGTTGCGGAGACGAACCGGGCGCCCGGGTATTCGGCACGCAGCGCCGTGACCACGGTCTCGTCAGCGAGGTCGACCTTGTTGAAGACGAGGAGTTCCGGGATGTCACCGGTGTCGACGTCCCCGAGGACCTCGCGGACCGCGCGGATCTGCCCCTGCGGGTCCGGGTGGGAGGCGTCGACGACGTGGAGGAGGAGATCGGAGTCCGAGGCCTCTTCGAGCGTCGACCGGAACGCCTCGACGAGCTGGTGGGGCAGGTTGCGGACGAATCCGACGGTGTCGGTGTAGGTGAACGTGATGCCGTCGGAGGTCCGGGACTGTCGCACCGTCGGGTCGAGAGTCGCGAACAGGGCGTTCTGGACCATCACCTCGGCGTCGGTGAGCCGGTTGAGCAGGGACGATTTGCCGGCGTTCGTATAGCCGACGATCGCCACGGAGGGCACATGGTTGCGTGCGCGGTTCTTCCGCTTCGTGTCCCGGGCGGGAGCCATGCCGGCGATCTGGCGGCGCAGCTTCGCCATCCGAGTGCGGATGCGGCGCCGGTCGAGTTCGATCTTCGTCTCACCGGGACCACGTGAGCCGATGCCGGCACCGCCGGCGACACGGCCACCGGCCTGCCGGGACAGCGACTCACCCCAACCGCGCAGACGTGGGAGAAGGTATTCGAGCTGGGCGAGTTCGACCTGCGCCTTGCCCTCACGGGACTTCGCGTGCTGGGCGAAGATGTCGAGGATGAGCGCGACGCGGTCGACGACCTTGACCTTGATGACATCCTCGAGTCCGCGCCGCTGGCTGGGCGCGAGTTCGGAGTCGATGATCACGGTGTCGGCGCCGACGGCTTCGACGATCTCCTTGAGCTCGGCGGCCTTGCCGCGGCCGAGATACGTTCCCGGGTCCGGCTTGTCGCGGCGCTGGACGATCGCGTCGAGGACTTCGGAGCCTGCGGTCTCGGCGAGGGCAGCGAGTTCGCGGATCGAGTTCTCGGCTTCGTCGAGGGTCGTGTTCCACAGTCCGGCGAGGACGACGCGCTCGAGCCGGATCTGACGGTATTCGACCTCGGTGACATCTTCGAGTTCCGTCGAGAGGCCCGCGACGCGGCGCAGGGCGGCACGCTCGGCGAGGTCGAACTGCGATTCCTCGTCAGCGGCGGCTTCCTTCGGGCTCAGCGCCTGGGCACCTCTGGCGAGGACACGATCGAGCATCGCTTCCCGACGCTCTTTGTCAGTGGACGTCATTCATTCCTTTGTTCGTGGCAACTGCTGTACACGAAGTACAACGCACATGTGCGTCCATCTATTCTCCCACAGCCGTTTAGACTGAGACGGTGTCGGAGCACTATTTCACCGAGAGCCCCTCGAGCCAGGCCAAACGCCGCGAGATCACCCTCGATCTCGCCGGTCGCACCGTGGCCCTGGAGACGATGAGCGGGACCTTCTCCCCCACCCGTCTCGACCCCGGCACGGCGGTGCTGCTCAAGCATCTTCCCGATCCCGCACCCGGCGACCTCCTCGATCTCGGGTGCGGTTGGGGTCCCATCGCCCTCCATTCCGCGCTCCAGGCCTCCGACGCCGAGGTGGATCTGCGGGTGTGGGCCCTCGACGTCAACTCCCGCTCCCTCGAGTCGACCGCGGCGAATGCGGCCAGGCTCGGCCTCGATTCGGTCCGGACCGTCACCGCCGACGAGGTTCCCGCGGACGTCCAGTTCTCCGCGATCCGCTCGAATCCGCCGATCCGCGTCGGCAAGGACGTCCTCCACGAGCTCCTCGAGACGTGGCTGCCGCGCCTGGCCCCGGGCGGGCGCGCCGACCTCGTCGTGTCGAAGAACCTCGGCGCCGATTCGCTGCTGACATGGATCCGCGAGATGCTCGGCGAGGGTTTCACCGCCGAGCGCACCGCCTCGTCAAAGGGCTTCCGGGTCCTCACGATCCACAGGGACGCCTGAGCTTCCCCCGCCGAGGCGGTCTGTTCCAGCAGGTCATCCCCCGCCGAGGCGGTCGCTCAGTCGATCGTGCCCGTGGCCACGAGCACGGCCGGACCCGCGAGGGTGACGGTTCCCTGGTCACCGCCCTCATCAGGGGTGATGCCGATGCGCAGGCGTCCCCCGGGGACGTCGACACGCCACTGCAACGGTGAGGTCGGTCCCGCCCAATGGTGGGCGGCGATGGCCGCCGCGCACGCCCCGGTGCCGCAGGATCGGGTCTCGCCGACTCCGCGTTCGGACACCCGCATGCGCAGAGCGCCTTCGCCTCCGGCGAGGTCGCTGCGGGCCGGTTCCATGACGATGAACTCGACGTTCGACCCTTGCGGGGGCACGGGGTCGAGGACGGGAGCGTCACGGAGGTCGGCTGCGGAAAGTTCGGCCGCCTCGGCGAGGGCGACGACGGTGTGCGGATTCCCCGTCTCGACGGAGAGCCCAGGTCGGGGGACGTCGATGCCGTCGGTGGTGACGAGGGTCTCGGCGGTCTCATCGATCGACCAACGGCCCATGTCGACGGTGTACCACGCGTCCTCGGGGCCTCCGGGGGTCGACGCCGTCGACGGCTCGGTCTCGCCGAGGGCCGGGTTGAGGGTGATGCGCACGGTCTTGATGCCGTCCCGGGTGCCGACTTTGATCTCCTCGCTGTCGGCGGGGACCCGGCTGGTCTCGAGCAGGGCATGGGCGAAGACGCGCACCCCGTTGCCGCACATCTCGGAGAGGCTGCCGTCGTGGTTGTAGTAGTCCATGAACCATTCGGCGCCGGCAGCGGCCTGCTCGTCGGCGCCGGGGATGCCGCTGTCGGCTGAGCGCACGATGCGGATGACGCCGTCGCCGCCGAGGCCCGTGCGCCGGTCGGCGAGCAGCGCGACGGTCTCGGGATGGAGGGTGAGGTCGCCGCCGTCATCCTCGAGGAGGACGAAGTCGTTCTCGGTGCCGTGGCCCTTGTGGAACCGGGTGCCGGCGAGTGCGGCGAACGGGGTATTCATGACTCCAGTCTAACGATGTCCAGGGCCCGGTCGAGCTTCGCCCCCGCCTCGGCGACTCCGGAGTCGATCCAGGTCACGCGCGGATCGCGGCGGAACCATGTGTCCTGGCGGCGGGCGAACTGGCGGGTGCGCACGATCGTCGATTCGCGGGCGGACTCGGCGTCGATGGCGCCTGCGAGGTAGTCCTGGATCTGCGCGTAGCCGATCGCCCGCGACGCGGTCTTCCCGCGGGCGAGCCCCTGGTCGAGGAGAGTGCGGACCTCGTCGACCCACCCGGCGTCCCACATCAACCCGACGCGGGCGGCGATGCGCTCGTGCAGGGTGCTGCGGTCGAGGGCGAGGCCGATGTGGATCGTCGGTTCGATCGCCGTGTACTCAGGCAGCGACGCGGTGAAGGGCTGCCCCGTGAGCTCGATGACTTCGAGCGCCCGGACGATGCGGCGGACGTCGTTGACGGTGATCTTCTCCGCGGCCGTGGGGTCGAGGTCGGTGAGTTTCGCGTGGGCGGCCCACCGGTCGGCGTCGACCTCGGTCTCGAGTCGGGCGCGCACCTCCGGATCGGTGCCGGGGAAGTCGAGGTGGTCGGTTGCGGCACGGGCGTAGAGTCCCGACCCGCCGACGAGGATCGGCCGGTGCCCGCGGGCGCGGATGTCGGCGATCGCGGCCCTCGCCTGCTCTTGGAAGGTCTGGACGTTCGCCTCATCGGTGACGTCAAGGATGTCGATGAGGTGGTGCGGGACGCCGCGGCGTTCGTCCGGCGGCAGCTTCGCCGTGCCGATGTCCATCCCGCGGTAGAACTGCATCGCATCCGTGTTGACGATCTCCCCGCCGAGGCGCTCTGCGAGGTCGAGGGCGAGATCGGACTTCCCCGTCGCCGTCGCTCCGACGACCGTGATGACGGGTGGGTGCTCGTGGGTCTCGGCGTGCTCGCCCATCTCAGTACTCGATCTCGGCGCAGAGGGTGCGGACGTCGTGGACGGTCGTGTCGACGATGATGGTCGTGCGGTGACGAGAGGTCGTCGTTGTCGTACCGAGCGCGCGACCGAGGAGGTCGAGGTCGGCGTGGACTGCCGCGGCCTTGCCGACGAGGTCGCGCAGTCGCTCGAGGTCACCGGCTCGCACGGCGTCGACGACGGCGGTGTCGAATTCGCGTGCCCCGGCCACCGGTGCCAGCGGTGAGTCCGCCGAGGCGGCCGCGGAGAGGTCGATCGGGATGAGGATGTCGTCACTGGAGCCCAGCGGTCCGATGGTCACGCCCGCATCATGCGCGTGGAGGGACGCGACGCTCAGTCCCGGGTGGGCGGTGACACAGTGCTCGCGCTCGGCTTCGTCGAGCTCGGTCGCTGCCTCCACCCAGTCCGCCCCGTCGAGGCGTTTCCCCGTGCGGGTGTCGATGCCGCGGTCGATGCCGAACCCGCCGAGGCCGAGGAGTGTCGGGAGCATGTCGACGGGCAGGGCCCACCGGTCGGCTGAGGTCAGGGTCGCACGGATCCCGGCGCGCACCTCGGCGACGGACTCTGTCTCGGAGAGATCGACGTCGGGAAGGAGAACGGGGGCTGAGGGGATGAGCGCGAGGCGGCCCATCTCAGCTGCGGGGGCGGATCGTCGGCATGCCGAGGACCGTGGCACCGCCGGCCGATGAGTCGGGACTCGGTGCGCCGCAGGAGTCGGCCTGGGCCCGTTCGTAGGCGTCGCCGGCGCGTGAGGGGCGCACGCTGTACCCGGTGTCGGCGAGGAGGAAGTAGGGTTTGGCGTCGGTGACGGTAGCGGTGACGAAGTCGCCGGGTCGCGGTGCCGGTGTGCCTTCGGGAAGTCCGACGTGGACGAGGCGGTTGTCGGCGGCGCGACCGCTCAGGCGCGGGGAGTCGGCGCTCGGCAGACCGGTGACGAGGACCTCGACCTCGGTGCCGATGAGGGCCCGGTTCTCCTCCCACGCGATCTCGTCCTGGAGGGCGATGAGGCGTTCGAAGCGCTCCTGGACGACCTCTTTGGGCAGCTGGTCGGGCATCGTCGCGGCCGGGGTCCCCGGGCGGATCGAGTACTGGAAGGTGAAGGCCTGGGAGAAGCGGGCCCGGCGGACGATGTCCATTGTGCCTGCGAAGTCCTCCTCGGTCTCGCCCGGGAAGCCGACGATGATGTCGGTGGTGATCGCGGCGTTGGGAATGCGGTCGCGCACGGAGTCGAGGATGCGCATGAACCGGGTCGTCCGGTAGGAGCGGCGCATGGCTTTGAGGATCCGGTCGGACCCGGACTGCAGCGGCATGTGCAGCTGCGGCATGACGGTGGGGGTCTCGGCCATCGCCTCGATGACGTCGTCGGAGAACGCGGCCGGGTGCGGGCTGGTGAAGCGGACGCGTTCGATGCCCTCGACGTTGCCGACGGCGCGCAGGAGCTTCGCGAACGCGCCCTTGTCGCGGAATTCGGCGCCGTAGGAATTGACGTTCTGGCCGAGCAGGGTGACTTCGACGACGCCGTCGGCGACGAGGGCTTCGACCTCGGCGAGGATGTCGCCGGGACGGCGGTCCTTCTCCTTGCCGCGCAGGCTCGGGACGATGCAGAACGTGCACGTGTTGTTGCAGCCGACGGAGATCGAGACCCAGCCGGAGTGCTGGGATTCGCGGCGGCTCGGCAGAGTCGAAGGGAAGACGTCGAGGCTTTCGAGGATCTCGACCTGGGCCTCTTCGTTGTGGCGTGCGCGTTCGAGCAGCGCGGGCAGGGATCCCATGTTGTGGGTGCCGAAGACGACGTCGACCCAGGGGGCCTTCTTGACGATGGTGTCGCGGTCCTTCTGCGCCATGCATCCGCCGACGGCGATCTGCAGACCCGGGTGTTGCTCCTTGACCTTGGCGAGGCGGCCGAGGTTGCCGTAGAGGCGGTTGTCGGCGTTCTCGCGCACGGCGCACGTGTTGAAGACGACGACGTCGGCCTGGGATTCGACATCGGCGGGAACGTATCCGGCGTCGTCGAGGAGTCCGGACAGGCGCTCGGAGTCGTGGACGTTCATCTGGCAGCCGTAGGTCTTCACCTCATAGCTGCGCGGTTGAGCGTCGGTGGCGTGCGGGGCGTCGATGAGTTCAGTCATGGCCCCACCATTCTACCGCCGTCGAGCACGCCCCTGTCTCCGGCTCAGGTCTCAGCGAGGACCTCTCGAGTGACCTTGAGGCAGATCGTCGAGGAGAAGCCACGGCGGGCGAGCATCCCGAGGATGCGGCGCTCGCGGACCTCATGGGCGAGACCCCGGGTCGAGCGCGCCTTCTTCTCGGCGACCTCGCGGGCGAGGTCCTCCTCGCCGTCGACCTCGTCGACGACACCGGCGATGGTCTCCTCGTCGATGCCCTTCTTCACCAGCTGTCGGCGCAGGGCCGAACGGGAGAGCTTCCGGCTCTCCCGCTGGGCTTTGGCGAAGCGCTGGGCGAACTGGGTGTCGTCGAGAAGGTTCGAGTGCTCGAGCTTCGTGATGAGGCGGTCGACGACCGCAGGCTCGATGTCACGGCGCAGGAGCTTCTCGCGCAGCTCGGTCGACGAGTGGTCGCGCATTGCGAGCATGTTGAGCGCGGTCCTCTTCGCCTTCGCATACGCCTCGGCGAGTTCCGGAGAGTCCGCGAACGGCTCGTCGGGCACGGTACCGGCCGGCTCCCCCGCGCTGGGGCCCGCGCCGGGCACTCCCTGAGCGGAACGTGCCGAACCCGGCCCCGCCTCGGCGGAATCAGCCGAACCCACCGCACCCTCGGACCCGGTGCCCGACGTCTCTTCGGCGTCACCGGCGTCGAGTCGCGCGAAGAAGCCCGTCCCGCCGGCGGCCTGTCGAGACTCGAGGTCCGACAGGGCCCGGCGAAGGTCGGTGAGCGTCGTCGGGTCCTCGCTCATGGCCTCACGAGACCTCGACGTCGTCGGACTCCTCAGCGGCAGGAGCGTCGGCGGGATCCTCGTCGACCTTGATCAGCCCCATCTTGTGCTTGATCTTCAGCTCGATCTCCTCGGCGAGGCCGGGGTTGTCGCGGAGGAAGTTGCGGACGTTCTCCTTGCCCTGGCCCAGCTGGTCGCCGTCGTAGGTGAACCACGAACCGGACTTGCGGATGATCCCGTTGTCGACGCCCATGTCGATGAGGCTGCCTTCGCGGGAGATGCCATGGCCGTAGAGGATGTCGAACTCGGCCTGCTTGAACGGCGGGGCGACCTTGTTCTTGACGATCTTCGCCCGAGTGCGGTTGCCGATCGCGTCCTGGCCCTCCTTGAGGGTCTCGATGCGGCGGACGTCGATGCGCACGGAGGCGTAGAACTTCAGCGCCTTGCCGCCCGAGGTGGTCTCGGGTGAGCCGAAGAAGACGCCGACCTTCTCACGGAGCTGGTTGATGAAGATCGCCGTGGTCTTCGACTGGGCGAGTGCTCCGGTGATCTTCCGCAGGGCCTGCGACATGAGGCGGGCCTGGAGGCCGACATGGCTGTCGCCCATCTCGCCCTCGATCTCGGCCTTGGGCACGAGCGCCGCCACCGAGTCGATGACGATGATGTCAAGGGCGCCGGAGCGGATGAGCATGTCGGCGATCTCGAGCGCCTGCTCACCGGTGTCGGGCTGGGACACGAGCAGCTGGTCGGTGTCGACGCCGAGCTTCTTCGCATACTCGGGGTCGAGGGCGTGCTCGGCGTCGATGAACGCGGCGATGCCGCCGGCCTTCTGCGCGTTCGCGACGGCGTGGAGGGCCACGGTCGTCTTACCGGAGGACTCCGGACCGTAGATCTCGACGACGCGGCCGCGCGGGAGACCGCCGATGCCCAGGGCGATGTCGAGGGAGACCGAACCCGTCGGGATCGACTCGATCGGCTCCCGGACTCCTTCGCCGAGGCGCATGATCGCGCCCTTGCCGTAGTTGCGGTCGATCTGTCCGAGGGCGGCGTCGAGGGCCTTCGACTTGTCGCCGCCGGTGGGGATCTGCAGGTTCTTGGGTGTACGCGCCATGACCTCTCCTAAGGTGTCGTTTCCTGTGAGACCAACGCTAGAAGACGGCACTGACATGAGGACAGAGGAGGATTCTCCCCTGTGGACAGTCGGCCACTCGTGGTCACAGGTCCCGTGATTCGCTCACCAGCATAGCCCATATGGGAACAGGTGTTCGATATATGTCGGCGTGTCGGGCGAAGATCTGTCCGAACCACCAGGCATGCCGCAGCCCCGGATGAGGTCAGAACGGCGTCGACCGGGGCTTCTCCTTGCCGAGGCGACGGGATTCGGGGACGCCCATCGAATCGCACACGGCGATCCAGATGTCGCGGGGTTCGATGCCGCGGCGGAACGCCTCGGCGGCGGTGATCGACCCGATGCTGCTCAGGGTGAGGTCGGTGTGGAGCGAGGCCGCGCGGGCCTCACCGAACTCCTCATTCATGAGGGTCCAGTAGAGGGTGTGGCGCATTACGGCTTGGCTGCCAGCCGCGGAGACGGGTATCCGCCGGGGTGTCCGAGGATCTTGTCCGAGAGCTCCTGCGGGATGGTATCCGGGATCTCGACGCCCTCTGCCAGGGCGAAGCGATCGGAGACCTCGGTGAGCAGCGCCGAGACGGGGAGATCGAGGGCTTCGCAGATCGCCGACAGGAGTTCGGAAGAGGCTTCCTTCTGTCCGCGTTCGATCTCGCTGAGGTAGCCGAGCGAGACGCTGGCTCCCGTGGAGACATCGCGCAGCGTCCGTCCCTGACGGCGGCGAGCGGAACGCAGGGCGTCGCCGATTTCAACTCTCAGTAACATTGTGCGTCCCTCCCTTTGCTCGCGCGATCGTGCATTCAACTTTACAGCCCGGCCGCGCGGACGCGCCAACCTGGGCGGGTGAGATCGGGGTATTGCCAGTCCTTTCGGAGAAACCGGCGCGGTGGCATTTCAGTGCGTATGTCATTGTGATGAGACAACCGCTGAGACAGGGAACTTATTCCGCGCTCATTCCCCACCGGGACCGAACGCGAGCTTCGTCGTGAACTCGCCGAGGCGCTCGATCATCGTCGCGACCGTGGCCTGCCGGATCGCCTCCCGGTCCCCGGTGAAGTGATGCTCGAGGACTTCTGCACGGGAGCCGAAGGCGACGGCCGTGAAGACGAGTCCGACCTCCTTGCCGTCCTGCGGATCGGGTCCGGCGACCCCGGTGCACGAGACCCCGATGTCGGCGATGCAGGCGCGAGCGGCTCCGACGGCCATCTCCGCGGCGACGTGCGGGTCGACGGGTCCGGTCTCCTCGAGACGGTCGGCATCGACCCCGGCAAGGGTCGCTTTGAGGTCGGTGGCATAGGTGACGAGTCCCCCGCGGACGACCGCGGAGGCGCCGGGGACGTCGACGAGAGTGGAGATGAAGCGTCCCGCGGTGAGCGATTCCGCCGAGGCGACCGAGAGTCCCAGCCGCGTGCACGTGGCGATGATGCCCCGGCACGTCGCGAGAAGGTCAGCGGCCATCGTCGGACTGTGACTGGCCCGGAGTGCCGTCATCGCGAGTGCCACCACGGTTGCGTTCGCCGAGGTTGCCGCCGCTGTCCGCATTGCCGGCAGGTGCGCCTGCCTCCCCCGCATGCGCGGCGCGGGCGAGCTTCGCCGCCTGGATGCAGTAGTCGACGCCGGTGACGATCGTGACGATGATCGCGGCGACGAGGACGAGCCACGCGATGACGAGGAGGACGACGGCGACGACACCGGGCACGAGGAACGCGAGCGGCTTCCACAGGAGCAGGAGGCCGATCGCCACGGTCTGGAGGACGGTCTTGATCTTGCCGCCGCGGGAGGCGGGCATGACGGCGATGCGGATCATGAAGAACCGCAGCACCGTGATGCCGAGTTCACGGACGAGGATGATCACGGGCACCCACCACGGGACCTCGCCGACGACGGCGAGGCCGATGAGAGCCGCTGCCATGAGCGACTTGTCGGCGATGGGGTCGGCGATCTTGCCGAAGTCCGTGATGAGGTTGTACTTGCGAGCGAGGTCGCCGTCGATCTTGTCGGTGAGCATCGCGAGCAGGAACACCGCGAGCGCCCACCACCGCGTCGTCATGTTCTGCCCGCCGTCATTGAGAAGCAAGACGAGGAAGACGGGAACGAGCAGGATCCGCACGACAGTCAGCGCGTTGGGGAGGTTCCAGTTGCTCGGGGCGGCCTCGGGTGGGGTCTCAGCTCGTTCGTTCACACCTCAACCCTATCGGAGACCCCTGGCAATGAGACGGAGCCGACCGCTTATCGTGGGCGATCGACTCCGCAATCGTTATGCCGGCCGCCTCACAACGGCCCGTGGCCTCAGCGGCCGGTGAGCTGCCAGGCGTCCTCTCCCGAGGCCTCGACGACCTCGAGTCCCGTCTCCGGGTCGATGTCGCCGACCCGCAGATCCTCGGCATGGCCGACGCCGTTGCCGTAGCGGTCCTCCCTCGCCGAGGCGGTCCCCCGACTGTCATCGGACGCACCGTACTCGTCGCCGGAGTCACCGTAGTCGTCGTCGAAGTCCTCGGCGAAGTCATCGGCAGCCGAGGCACCCGCGGACGGATCGGCCGCCTCGGCGGGCGGGGTCTCCCCCTTGATGACGGCCAGGGTCGCCGGCAGATCCTCGGGGCGGACGAGGACGTCGCGGGCCTTCGATCCCTCGGAGGGGCCGACGATGCCGCGGGACTCCATGAGGTCCATGAGGCGACCGGCCTTCGCGAAGCCGACACGGAGCTTGCGCTGGAGCATCGAGGTCGAGCCGAACTGGGTGGTGACGACCTGTTCGGCGGCCTGGAGGAGGAGTTCGAGGTCGTCGCCGATCTCCTCGTCGATCTGCTTCTTCGGCGCCTCGACGGCGACGTCCTCGCGGTAGTTCGGGGTGAGCTGGCCCTTGACGTGCTCGACGACCTTCTCGATCTCGGACTCATTCACCCACGCGCCCTGGACGCGCATCGGCTTCGCCGCACCCATCGGCAGGAACAGGGCATCACCCTGCCCGATGAGCTTCTCCGCACCGGGCTGGTCGAGGACGACGCGGGAGTCGGCGAGCGAGGACGTCGCGAACGCGAGCCGGGAGGGCACGTTGGCCTTGATGAGGCCGGTGACGACGTCGACGCTGGGACGCTGGGTGGCGAGCACGAGGTGGATGCCGGCGGCGCGGGCGAGCTGCGTGATCCGCTGGATCGAGGCCTCGACGTCGCGGGGGGCGACCATCATGAGGTCGGCGAGCTCGTCGACGACGACGAGGAGGTACGGGTAGGGCTGGAGGACGCGCTCGGACCCGGGCGGCACCTGCACACGTCCCTCGCGGACGGCCTTGTTGAACTCCTTGATGTGCTTGAAGCCGAAGTTCGCGAGGTCGTCGTAGCGGGCGTCCATCTCGCGCACGACCCATTCGAGCGCCTCGGCGGCCTTCTTCGGGTTCGTGATGATCGGCGTGATGAGGTGCGGGATTCCCTCGTAGATCGTCAGCTCCACGCGCTTGGGGTCGACGAGGATCATGCGCACCTCGTCGGGGGTCGCGCGCATCATGATCGAGGTGATCATCGAGTTGACGAAGCTCGACTTACCGGCACCGGTGGCACCGGCGACGAGGAGGTGGGGCATCTTCGAGAGGTCGGCGACGACGAATCCGCCTTCGACGTCCTTGCCCACGCCCATGACCATCGGGTGGTCGGTCTTGCGGGCGGCCTTCGATCGGAGCACATCACCGAGGGCGACGTTCTCGCGGTCGGAGTTCGGGATCTCGATGCCGATCGCCTTCTTGCCGGGGATCGGCGAGAGGATGCGGACGTCGGCGCTGGCCACGGCGTAGGCGATGTTCTTCGACAGCGCGGTGACCTTCTCGACCTTCGTGCCCGCACCGAGTTCGACCTCGTACCGGGTGACCGTTGGTCCGCGGGAGAACCCGGTGACCTGGGCGTCGATCTTGAACTGCTCGAGGACGTCGCGCAGGGCCTCGACGACGCGGTCGTTGGCCTCGGAGCGCTCCTTCGCGGGCGGTCCGGGGACGAGGTAGTCCGAGTTCGGCAGGGTGTAGGTGACGTCGCCGGCGAGGGTGAGCTGTTCGACGCGTTCGGGCAGCTGCTCGGTCGGCGGGGGTGCCGGGGTGTTCGTCGTCGGCACCGGCGCCGAGGCGGCGGCGGAGTTCGCGGTGTGCGCGACGGTCGGTGCGTCCTCCATGCCGATGGCCTTCTTGAGCGCCGAGGCCTCGCGTTCGGCCTTCGTCGGGCGGCGCTCCCCGGGCTTGAACTGGGGTTCGGTCTCGATGACCGTGGTCGCGGCCTCCTCGTCGGAGACCTCCTCTTCGCGGATGTAGGCCTTGTCGTAGGCCTTGTCGGCGAGGTCGTCGTCGACGGGGGTGTCGAGCTCGGGGATCTCGGTCTTCTTCTTCCGGCTGCGGCGCTTGGCGCCCATGACCGGTTTGAGGCTCGAGGTGTGGGTGTTCTCGGCCACGAGATCGGTCGAGTGCGCCTCGCCGGCGTCGGCATCCTCGGCGTTCGGGGTCGGCCGGGCTCCGCCGGTCAGGCGCTGGTAGAGCGCGGTGAGCCGGGGCGGGATCGCGCGGACCGGGGTCGCGGTGACGACGAGGAGGGAGAAGAGTCCGAGGAGGACGAGCAGGGGGACGGCGACGTAGACGGTCGTGGCGATGACGAGCGGGGAGGAGATGACGAAGCCGAGGGCTCCGCCGCCGTTGGCCATCGCCTCACGGGAGTTGACGAAGCTCGGGTTGCCCGCGGCGATGTGGGCGAGTCCGGCCGCCGAGAGGAGCAGCAGGACGATGCCGATGAGGATCCGGTTGTTGCCGCGGTTGTCGTCGCCGCGGAGGAAGAGGCGGATCGCATAGGCGAGGAAGACCACCGGCAGGGCGAGTGCCACGCGGCCGAAGGTGCCTTCGACGACGTTGCGGACCACATCGCTGATCGCGCCGGGGATGTTCCACCATTCGAAGGCGGCGATGACGATCGAGAGCCCGACGAGGAAGAAGGCCGTGCCGTCCCTCTTCGTCGGTGACTGCTCGTCCGGTTCGTCACTGAGGATCTTTCGCGCACGGTTTCCGGCCATGTGGGCCACTCCCCTCCACGCACCGGTGACAACGTTTGTCCCGGGGTCTTCGGTCCCCGCTTGTCCGGAACCGCCCTTCGCCTTGGAGGCCGCCTTAGAGGCAGAGCGCTTTCCGGTACCAGAAGCGGGGGAAGTCGTTCTGGTCGCCATGCTCCATATCCTAGGGCGATTCGGCGCGCGGGGCCTGCAAATCCGGAGGTCTCGGCGCGCCTTGAGGGTCGTGTGGCTTCGACGCGGTGATCCGACAAAAAAGCGGTCTGCTAACCGCGTTTTTGTCGGATCACCGCGTCAGTGTTCGGAGGGGCGTCGCGTCGCCGCGTTTGTGTCGGTTCACCGCGTCGGTGGCTGCTCGTCGTCGTCGGGGCCGCCGAGGCGGTCGCCGGCAGAACTGGTGCGCGCGCTCGGGTGCATGGCGACGAAGACCGCCCACTCGCGCGTCCCAGCGCCGTCACTGCGGGCAGCGGAGTTCCGGGAGCGGAAGTCCTCGAGCAGGTCCTCGAGTCGCTGCCGGAACTCGTCGACCTCCTCGGCGGTGAGCATCGCTGCCATCCGACTCATCGTCCGCTCCTCATACGGGGCTGCCGAGAACTCCGCGGAGAACGCATCGATCATCGGGTTCGTCACGTCGCCGGCGTCGATGAACCAGCTCTTGCCCGTCGCGAGGTACGGGATCTCCCGTGCTCCGCGGCGACCGCGCCGCACCTCCTGGGCCGCGAGGAACCCGGTGTCGGCGAGCATCCGCACGTGGTGGAGGGAGGTCGCAGGATTGAGCCCGGTCGCCTCGGCGATCTCACGGTTGGTCAGCGCCTCATTGAGGCACAGGCGCAGGATCCGGAGCCGCACACTCGAGGCGAGCGCCTTTGCCTCTGCGTCGGTGGCGTCGCGGCGCTCGATCGCCACGGCGACACGCTCGGCGTCGCGGGTGGGGCGCTCGGCGTCGCGGGTGGGGCGCTCGGCGCCGCGGGTCAGGGGCTCGCTGTCGCGGCCAGTGCTTGGCGGTGGGCCTTCTCGCCCCTCGCCAGGCATTGCCGGCTTCGCGTTCATGGCGTCTCCGCATTCATGCCGTCAACGCTAGCCAACGGTTGAGAGAAGTCAATCACTTCGTAATGGGGCATTGTCCGCCGAGCGCAGTGGTGTCAGACTACTGATTGAGAGAACTCAATCACTGCTGTGATTCCCGCTGACTCGAAGAAGAGCCCATGAGCACAGACGACGCTACTGATCCGCCGACTACACCGGTGCCGACGACACCGCCCCCGATGCCTTCACCGCTGCCCGCACCGGCCTCTCAGTCAGAGCCGGCGGAATCGTGCCCGAGCACCACTCCCCCGGACTCACCGTCGAACGCAAGCACGTCGTCAAGCAGCATGCCCCCGACAGCACCGTCGAGCGACACTGCGACACAGACCGAGCCAAGGTCCTCACCCGCGGACAGCGCTCTGCCGACTTCGTCGTCGAGCTCTGGCTCTCCGACCGGACCACGCTCTCTGTGGCGCCACCACGACTTCCGGCAGCTGTGGATGGGCGACACTGTCTCCGTCTTCGGCAACCAGCTCGTCCTCTTCGCCCTCCCTCTCATCGCCGTGCAGCTGCTCGAGGCGAACGCGTTCGAGATGGGCGTCCTCGCCGCGCTCGAGAACGCCGCCTTCCTCCTCATCAGCCTCCCGGCCGGCGCTTGGGTCGACCGGATGCGCAAGCAGCAGGTCATCGTCGCAGGCGATCTGCTCCGCGCCGCGTTCCTCCTCACGATCCCGCTCGCGTGGGCGCTCGACCTGCTCACCATGGTCCAGCTCTGCATCGTCGCAGCATGCGTCGGCGTCGTCACCGTCTTCTTCGACGTCGCGAACCAGTCCTATCTGCCCGAGATCGTCGCGGGCGACCAGATCGGCGACGGCAACGGCAAACTTCAGGCGAGCCAGCAGACCGCCCTCGTCGTCGGCCCCTCGACGGCGTCAGGACTTGTCGGCCTCATCGGCGGACCACTGACGATCGCGGTGACGAGCGTGTGCATGGGACTCTCGAGCCTCTTCGTCAGCCGCATCCGCCACCGCGAAGACACGCCACAGCCCGACAGCAGACCGACGCTCGTCGCCGACATCCGCGAGGGCCTCGCCTTCGTCTTCGGACACCCGCTGCTGCGCCGGATCGTCGCATGCACGGGCCTGTCGAACTTCGCCTCCTCGGCGATCTTCGCACTCCTCGTCCTCTACGCGCTGCGCACCCTCGACCTCAACCAGTTCCAACTCGGACTCGTCATGTCCCTTGGTGCCGTCGGCGGCATCGTCGGGGCACTGAGTTCGTCGTGGGTGCAGAAGGTTATCGGCGAGGGCCGCTCGATCGCGGTCTCGGCGACGCTGTCCGGCCTCACCTCACTCGCCGTCCCCCTCGCCTCCGTCCTCCCGTCGCTGCCGACGCTGCTCATCGGGTGGCTCGTCCTCTCATGCTGCGTCGTCGTCTACAACGTCACGCAGGTGAGCTTCCGCCAGCGGCTGTGCCCGAAGCCGCTGCTCGGGCGGATGAACGCCTCGATCCGCTTCCTCGTGTGGGGTCCGATGCCCGTGGGCGCGTTCCTCGGCGGGACCATCGCGCAGGGGATCGGCATCGTTGCCACACTGTGGATCTTCGCGGGCCTCGCCGTGCTCTCCGCCCTGCCGGTGCTCATCTCCCCGCTGGTCGGGATGCGCACGCTCCCCCGCGAACTCGACGCCCTCGCCGACTCCACGACGACATCGTGACCCCGGCCCCGCCTCGGCGAGGGAACACCACTGGACCACATCGACAACAACGCGGTGACACAACCGACCAGAAACAACAACGCGGTGATCCGGCAAAAACGCGGTCTGCTAACCGCGTTTTTGTCGGATCACCGCGTCGGTGGTTGCGGAGTGTCGGATCACCGCGTCGGTGCCGCCTGATCGCCGGACGACGCCCGCGCCTCAGGCCTCAGGGCCTCGCGCCGCAGGCCTCAGGGCCTCAGGCCTCAGGGCCTCAGGGCCTCAGGCCTCAGACCTCAGGCCATCTTCGCGTACGCGGGCAGGGTGAGGAAGTCGACGTAGTCGGGGGCGACGGCCACGGAGAGGAAGAGGTCGGTGGCGTCCTTCCAGTCGGATTCGTCACCGGGAAGCTTCGCGACCTCCTCGGCGACGAGCTTCTCGACGAGCTCCCGAGTGACCTTCTCACCGGTGTCGAGTTCGACGCCTGCGTCGAGCCACTGCCACACCTGGGAGCGGGAGATCTCGGCGGTCGCCGCATCCTCCATGAGCCCGTGGATCGCGACCGCACCGTTGCCCTCGAGCCACGCCCGCAGGTACTGGATGCCGACGCTGATGTTCGTCCGCAGCCCCGCCTCGGTGATGGCACCCGGGGTGGATTTGACGTCGAGGAGCTCGGCGGCGGTGACGGAGACATCCTCGCGCTTGTTGTCGATCTGGTTGGGCTTGTCGCCGAGGGTCTCGGTGAAGACCTCCTTGCACAGGGCGACCATGCCCGGGTGGGCGACCCACGAGCCGTCGAAGCCGTTGCCGGCCTCACGGGACTTGTCCTCGCGGACCTTGGCGAACGCCGCTTCGTTGGCCTCGGGGTCCTTGGCCGGGACGAACGCGCTCATGCCGCCGATCGCATGCGCCCCGCGCTTGTGGCACGTGCGCACGAGCAGCTCGGTGTAGGCACGCATAAAGGGCACCGTCATCGTCACGTCCGAACGGTCGGGCAGGAGGTAGTCGGAGCCGCGGGAGCGGAAGTTCTTGATGACGGAGAAGATGTAGTCCCAGCGGCCGGCGTTGAGGCCCGCGGAGTGCTCGCGGAGTTCGTAGAGGATCTCCTCCATCTCGAACGCCGCCGGATAGGTCTCGATGAGCACGGTCGCGCGGATCGTGCCGCGGGCGAGGCCGAAGGAGTCCTCAGCGTGCTCGAAGACCTGGTTCCACAGGCGCGCCTCGAGGTGGGACTCCATCTTCGCAAGGTAGAAGTACGGGCCCTTGCCCTTCTCGATCTGGAGCTGCCCGGCGGTGGCGAAGTAGAGCGCGAAGTCGACGAGCGACCCCGAGGTCTCCTCACCGTCGACGAGGATGTGCTTCTCCGGCATGTGCCACCCGCGGGGGCGGACGACGATCGTCGGCAGCTCCTCGTCGGGGGCGAGCGTGTACTCCTTGCCCTCGGGCGAGGTGAAGTCGATCTCGCGGGTGAGGGCGTCGAGGAGGTTGATCTGACCGCCGATGACCGAGTCCCACTGCGGGGTGTTCGCGTCCTCCTGGTCGGCCAGCCACACCTTCGCACCCGAGTTGAGCGCATTGATCGTCATCTTCTTGTACGTCGGGCCGGTGACCTCGACGCGACGGTCCTCGAGGCCGGGCGCAGGCGGGGCGACCTGCCAGGTCTCGTCCTCGCGGATCTCCTTGGTCTCGGGAAGGAAGTCGAGGTCGGCGCCGTTCGCGATCTCCTGCTGGCGCACCCGGCGGGCCTCGAGACGCTCGAGGCGGTCCCCGTTGAATTTCCGGTGCAGCTCGGCGATGAGCTCGAGCGCCTGCGGGGTGAGCACCTTCTCCGCCCCGTCGGGCAGCTCGCCCCTGATCTCCATCCCTGCGGGAACGTCGAGGTTCTCGATATGAGCAGTCATCGGTGGTTCTCCTTCTACAGCACCTCTGCGGTGCGTCGAGTATCGCTGGCAACGGGGTTTGACCGGCGAAACTTTCACATCGTGAAATTTATTGTTCACACACCGAAAAGACTATGACGTGATCCACGTCTCGTCAAACCTCTGCCGGAGCCGTGTCCGCACACCCCCTCGCCGAGGCGGGACCACCCCGAGTCGCCCCGTTCCCGGCGTCGGCGTCGGGGACCCCGGACGGGTGCCCAGCACCGGGGGGCCGCGTGCCTGCACCCCGCGTCGGGGACCGGGGGCGCCGGTCTCCGCGTCGGGCGAGGCGGCGCGGTTCTCAGTGACTGTGGCCGTCGCGTCCGAGCGAGGTCACCGGCGCCGCGCCGTGCCGCGTCCACTGGGGAACCGGGCGAGATGTCGGGCCCCATGTGGCCCGTCCCGCGTCGTCGGTGCGCCAGTACCATCCGACCGGCGACCCGCGTCCGCCGACGGGCGATCCCGCGTCGGGGACCTCAGGCCAGTCCTCGGGCACGTCCTCCCACCCCTCGCGCCGACCCAAGGGAGTCATGTCGAGGAGACCGAGGAACCCGGTCACCGGTTCGACACCCCGTCCGGTCGTCGAATACGTGAGGAACACCCGGTCGCCTCGGCGAACGAAGCTGAGCAGGGACCCCATGTCCCCACCGAGCGGTTCGTCGAGACCGCGGACGGAGAACCACGGCTGCTCGTATCCCATGAAGTGGACGTACGGGCGGACCTCGGACCACGCCCCGGAGGTGAGGACGGCGAAGGAGACGCCGCGGGCGTTGAGGTAGACGGAGTCCTGGAGGCTCCATGCCACGGCGGTGCAGCCTTCGCACTGACCCTGGTGGGGTGCGCCGTCGTACCACATGTGCTTGTAGACGATGAGTTCGTCGCGGCCGTCGAAGAGCTCGCGGAAGGCGACGGCGCCGTCCTCGCCATGGACCTCGGCGTCACCGTCGATCTCGACCATCGGCAGGGTGCGACGGGCGGCGGCGATGGCGTCCGCCTCGGCGGTGTGGGCCTTCTCCCGGTCGAGCAGCCGGGCCCGGGCGTCGCGCCACGTGTCGGCGTCGACGACCTCGGGCAGGCCGGGAATCGTCTCGTCTGACTCTCTGGGGATGAACGTCATGAGCTCCGACTCCTTCGTCAGCCGCGGGCAGCCGACTGCCAGCGGTGCGCTGTGTGCGAGCGAGCGGCCCACGCCCCTGGTGGAGGTCCCCAGCCGGAGTTCTCCGGGTGGAGCTCTCCCGCCGGAGATCGTGTGACGCCCGACACTGACGACATTATCGGCCCTGGCGAGCCGACTCAAGACCCACAGGCGACCTTGGCGTCCGGACCAGGCCGGTTGGGAGGATGGGCTGGCGGCCACGGTGACGGTCGGGCGGGCACAGCTGGGCCGCCTCGGCGGGGGGGGGGTGGGGGCCGCCTCGGAGCGGGTGGGTGAGTTGCCTCGCCGGGGATGGCCGGGCCGCATCGGCGGACACGGCTGGGCCGCCTCGGCGGGGGGCGGCGGGCCACCTCGGCGGACCGATGACGCCACCCGACCGATCGACCTCACCCCGCCTCGGCGAGCGGACTGCACCCTTGACCAGGGACATCGGTCCGGGCAAAGATGACACCAGAGGCCGTGCCCACCGCGGCTCCCCTACCAGTGGCAGCGTCGCCACGGATCGGAACGACGATGGACAACCTTGCCGTGGCCGCGCTCCTCGCGCTCACCCCGATCCTGCTCGCAGGCGTCCTCCTCATCGGCTTCCGCTGGCCGGCGAAGTACGCGATGCCGATCGGACTCATCGCTGCAGCCCTCGTCGCGAACTTCGCGTGGCAGATCGAATGGGTGACGATCGCCGCCTCCGTCGTCCAGGGCCTGCTCGTGGCGATCGGGCTGCTGTGGATCGTCTTCGGCGCGCTCCTCCTGCTCGCGACGATCACCCGGTCCGGGGCGATCGAGACGATCCGCGCAGGATTCGTCTCGATCTCCCCCGACCGGCGGGTCCAGGTCATCATCGTCGCATGGCTCTTCGGCTCCTTCATCGAAGGCGCCGCGGGCTTCGGCACTCCGGCGGCCGTCGTCGCTCCGCTCATGCTCGCCCTCGGGTTCCCCGCGATCGCCGCTGTGCTCGCCGGGCTCATCATCCAGTCGACGCCGGTGAGCTTCGGTGCCGTGGGCACGCCGATGGTCGTCGGCATCGGCACCGGCCTCGCGCAGGAGGACGGGAGCATGTCGCCTGACGTCGCCGCCCGCGCCGCCCAGCTCGGACTCGACCAGTCGCAGTTCGTCGCCCACACCGCCGTCCAGGTCGCGCTCATCCACGCGGTGTGCGGCATCCTCATCCCGCTGCTGCTCGCATGCCTGATGACCGGGTTCTTCGGGGAGCGGCGCCGCTTCGCCGACGGGCTCGCCGTCGCACCGTTCGCGATCTACTCGGCTCTGGCGATGATCGTGCCCTACCTCCTCGTCGCGAGGTTCCTCGGCCCTGAGTTCCCCTCCCTGCTCGGCGGCCTCATCGGGCTGGCCATCGTCGTCACCACCTCCCGGATGGGCTTCCTCATGCCGAAGCAGACCTGGGACTTCGCGCCCCGGTCGATGTGGCCGGCCTTCTGGATGGGCACCGTCGACCCCGCCGACGAGGCCGCCCACCTGCAGAAGAAGATGTCACTGGCCCGAGCCTGGGCGCCCTACCTCATCGTCGTCGCCCTCCTCCTCATCACCCGCAACGTGCCCCCGATCAAGGAGTTCCTCAACGGGCCGGCCGTGATCAAGATCGAGGGGATCTTCGGCACCCCCATCAACCAGAACATGGATCTGCTCTGGTCGCCCGGCGCGATCTTCGTCCTCGCGTGCGGACTGACCTACCTCATCCACCGAATGACGAAGGAGCAGATCGGGTCGTCGTGGCGGATCGCCGGTGGCCAGATCGCCGGGGCCGCCGTCGCCCTGCTGTGCTCCCTGCCGCTCGTGCGCGTGTTCATCAACTCCGGGTCGGACTACAACAACGCGGGCCTCGATTCGATGCCGGTCACCCTCGCCGAGGCGGCCGCCTCCACCGTCGGCGACGCCTGGCCCTTGCTCGCCCCCTTCATCGGGGCGCTCGGCGCATTCGTGGCGGGATCGAACACGGTCTCGAACATCATGTTCTCCCAGTTCCAGTTCTCCACCGGCGTCGCGATCGGTGCGGCCTCGCCGGAGACGGTGGTGGCCGCACAGGCCGTCGGCGGGGCGGCGGGAAACATGGTCGCCGTCCACAACGTCGTGGCCGCCTCGGCGACGGTCGGTCTCATCGGGCGCGAGGGCGAGCTCATCCGGCGCACGTCGATCCCCATGCTCGTCTACGCGCTCACTGCCGGGGCTCTCGCATTCATTGGCATCAACGGCCTGGGCGCGAATGCGGGCACGGTGGTGCTCAGCGCGGTCGTCGTCGGCCTCATCGTCCTCGTCGTCCTCGCGCGGAAGTCGGCAGGAAAGCCGCTCGTCGCGAACGCCTGACGTGGTGGGCACTGGGCGCGAGCGGGCGCTCAGCCTGACGCCGGCGGGCGCCGGCACCTCTCTCACCCCGCGACTTGAGGACCCGCAGTGTCGATTCGGGTGTCCAGAATCGACACTGGGCGTCCTCGACTCCGGGCAATCCGCCCGCCATGCCGCCGCACACACGGCAAAAGCGCGGTGAACCGACACTAACGCGGTGAAATCACCACGCGCGTGTCGGCTCACCGCGCTCAAGCAGCACCCAGCGGTCGCCGACAAGCGACCGGCCGCGGGCGACCGCGCAGATCCTCAGACGATGACGACCATGGGGACGATCATCGGCTTGCGCCGCAGCTTCGAGGACACCCAGCGCCCGACCGTGCGGCGCACGACCTGCTGGAGCTGGTACTGGTCCGTCGTACCCGACTCGAGGGCCTCCTCGACGGCCTTGGTCACCTTGGGGATGATCGAGTCGAAGACGGAGTCGTTCTCGGCGACGCCGCGGGCATGGATCTCAGGGCCGGCGATGAGCGTCTTCGTCTGCGAGTTCACGGCGAGGAAGATCGTCACGAAGCCCTCACCGGCGAGCACGAGACGGTCCTTGAGGTCCGCCTCGGTGATCTCACCGACGGACGAACCGTCGACGAAGACGTAGTTGCAGTCGACGGCACCGACCACCTCGGCGTGGCCGTCCTTGAGGTCGACGACCCAACCGTCGTCAGCGAGGACGATGTTGTCGGGGTCGACCCCGGTCGCCTCGGCGTGGCGGGCGTTGGCGAGCAGGTGTCGCCACTCGCCGTGGACGGGCATGACGCCGCGGGGCTTGACGATGTTGTAGCAGTAGAGGAGCTCGCCGCCGGACGCGTGACCGGAGACGTGGACCTTCGCATCGGCCTTCGAGATCACCTTCGCGCCGAGCTTCATGAGGCCGTTGATGACCTTGAACACGGAGTTCTCGTTGCCGGGGATGAGCGAGGAGGCGAGGATGACGGTGTCGCCGTCGCCGACCTCGATGCGGTGGTTGCGGTTGGCCATGCGGGAGAGCGCTGCCATCGGCTCGCCCTGGGACCCGGTGCACATGAGCACGACCTGGTCGTCGGGCAGGTCGTCGACGTCCTTGATGTCGATGAGCACGCCCTTGGGCACGTCGAGGTAGCCGAGGTCGGCGGCGATCTTCATGTTGCGCACCATCGACCGGCCGACGAGGGCGACCTTGCGTCCGTGCGCGCTCGCGGCGTTGAGCACCTGCTGCACGCGGTGGACGTGCGAGGAGAACGAGGCGACGATGATGCGGCGCTCGGCGTGGCCGAAGAGGTTCTCGAGCACCGGGCCGATGTCCTTCTCGAGCGCGGTGAAGCCGGGGACCTCGGCGTTCGTCGAGTCCGTCATGAACAGGTCGACGCCCTCCTCGCCGAGGCGGGCGAAGGCGCGCAGGTCCGTGATCCGGCCGTCGAGCGGGAGCTGGTCCATCTTGAAGTCACCGGTGTGGAGGATGTTGCCGGCACCGGTGCGGATGAAGACGGCGAGCGCGTCGGGGATCGAGTGGTTGACGGCGACGAACTCGAGGTCGAAGGGCCCGAGCTGGTCGGTGTCACCGGCCGCGACGACGCGGGTGATCGGCTTGATCCGGTGCTCCTTGAGCTTCGCCTCGATGAGCGCGATCGTCAGCTTCGAGCCGAGGATCGGGATGTCGGGCTTGCGCTTGAGGAGGTAGGGCACGGCTCCGATGTGGTCCTCGTGGCCGTGGGTGAGGACGAGGCCGACGATGTCGTCGAGGCGGTCGTCGAGGTAGGAGAAGTCGGGGAGGATGAGGTCGACGCCGGGCTGCTCCTCCTCGGGGAAGAGGACGCCGGCGTCGACGATGAGGATCTTGCCGTGGTATTCGAACACGGTCATGTTGCGCCCGACCTCGCCGAGGCCGCCGAGGGCGACGATGCGGACCGCTTCCGGGTCCATCTTCGGCGGTGGACCGAGCTCTTGGGTCAATGCGTTATTCACTGAGGTAACCACTCCTGGTCAGTTGGGCGGTGACGAACGCCGTCTGCTCCTCATCTGCTGGGAGCAGCGGCATCCGGGTACCGCGGTTGGTCAGTATTCCCTGGGCCTGCAATGCGGCCTTCGCCGAGATCACTCCCGGCATGTGGTTCATGAGGGCGTCGACGACGCCGGCGGTCTCGTAGCTCAGCCGCCTCGCTGTGTCGAGGTCGTTGTCGTAGACGGCCTGGACCATCGCCGCGAAGCGGTCGGAGCACACGTGTCCGGCGACGGAGACGAGTCCGAGGGCGCCGATGGCCAGTAGCGGAAGGTTGAGGGCGTCCTCCCCCGAGTAGTAGACGAGGGACGATTCGGCCATCACCGTCTGCGAGGCGAAGAGGTCGCCCTTGGCGTCCTTGACCGCGAGGATGTTCGGGTGGTCGGCGAGTCCGAGGAGCGTCTCCGTCGTGATCGGCACCCCGGAGCGACCGGGGATGTCGTAGAGCATGACGGGCAGGTCCGTGGAGTCCGCCGCCGCCCGCATGTGCGCGGCGATCGCCGGCTGCGTCGGCTTCGAGTAGTAAGGGGTGACGACGAGGAGGCCGTCCGCGCCGGCGGCTGCCGAGCGCTCACTGAGGTCAACCGTGTGCGCGGTGACATTGTTCCCGGTGCCGGCGATGAGCTTCGCGCGGGTGCCCACGGCACCGCGGACGACGCGGAGGAGTTCGATCTTCTCGTCGTCGGTCGTCGTCGGGGACTCCCCCGTGGTGCCGGAGACGACGAGCATGTCGTTGCCGAGGTTCACGAGGTGGTCGGCGACCTTCTCCACGCCCGCCCAGTCGATGGTCCCGTCGTCGTTGAACGGAGTCACCATTGCCGTGCCGACGGTGCCGAACGCTTCGATCGCGGCGGTCGCCGCACTGTCCCCGAGAATCGCCATGGAACCAGGATACCGCCGCCGCCCTCACCTGCGGGGAACCGGTCCAGGCGCGCCGAGGTGGTCGGCTGAGACGCAGATCACATAGGCTGTGCTCACGCCCCGTGACGACTGCACCGAAGGAGAGTTCGATGAGCCGCACACGCATCCGCGATTTCCACGACGACGACCTCGACGGGATCGTCCGCCTCTGGGAGGCGGCGCAGGCCTCCCCCGCCGCCCCCGTCTATTCGCTGCCCGAGGTCATCGCGTCGTGCCAGAACGACCATGCCGTCGTCGCCGTCCGCGGTGAGGAGATCGTCGGTGCCGCCGTCGGCCGGGCCGCGCACGCCCAGGGGTGGATCGTCTTCTTCCATGTCCTCGCCGAGGTGGCCGATGAGTCCGGACAGGGTGAGCACGCCGAGGCGGGGCTGCTTGACGCCCTCGAACGCCATTTCATGCCGCTGGGGCTGGGGAAGCTCTCGATCCTCGTGCCTGAGGAGTCCCCGGCGTTCGCGGGGCTCGAGTCCAACGGCTTCCAGGTCCGCTCGCAGCTGCGCTATCTCGAACGGCAGATGCCGGTGCAGCGGCGCGAGCTCGATCTGCTCCGCAGCGTCGGCGGCCGCATCCTCCCCCGCCATCTGTGGGATGCGGTGAGCGGAATGCAGGAGGAGAAGGACATGCTCGAGGATCGTCTCGTCGTGCCCCTGTCCGAACCCGACCTCGCCGATCACTTCGGTGTCGTCCCACCACGGGCGGTCATGCTCTTCGGTCCTCCCGGCACCGGGAAGACGACGTTTGCGAAGGCGGTGGCCTCCCGTCTCGACTGGCCGTTCGTCGAGCTCTTCCCCTCCCGCCTGTCCGGGGAGCCCGGTGGGGTGGCCGCGGGTCTGCGGACCTCGTTCGAGCAGATCGGCGAGCTCGAGCATGCGGTCGTCTTCATCGACGAGGTCGAGGAGATCGCCTCGAAGCGCGGCGGCGAACCGCCGTCGCCGACCCAGGGGGTGACGAACGAGCTCCTCAAACAGGTCGCGGAGTTCCGGGACCGGGAGGGCCGGCTGCTCATCTGTGCGACGAACTTCGTCCGGGCCCTCGACGCCGCATTCCTCCGGCATGGCCGCTTCGACTACGTCATCCCCATCGGCCTGCCCGACGAGACCGCCCGGCACGCCATCTGGTCCCGCTACATCCCCGACCACGTCATCGGCGACATCGACGTCGACGCACTCGTCGATGCCAGCAGCGGGCTCACCCCGGCCGACATCGAGTACGCGGCCAGACGGGCCTCGCAGGAGGCCTTGGCCGCCTCGCTCGGCAAGGACCGGGTGCCCATCGACGCCCGCACGGACGTGCTCACGACGGAGAACTACCTCGACGCGCTGCGGGCGACCAGGGCGACCGTGTCCGAGGAGACGGCCCGGGAGTTCCGCGACGACGTCCAGACCATCGCCAGGCTCTGACAGCGGGGCTCGGCCAGTGCCGGACTGAGGCCCGGGGCGAGCCGCGTCAGTGCAGCGCTGATGCCAGGGTGAGCCGCGTCACCGGTGAGCCGCCGCTGCGGCGTCGACGCCGAGGAGCGACGCGGCCGTCGCTTCGAGCGACGTGCTCATCCGGTCGGGTCGCAAGTCGGTCCGTCCCGCCGCGACGGCGAGATCGAAACCGTCGATCTGCGCGATGAGGGTGTCGACGATGAGGTCGATGCCGATGCGCGGGGTGAAGGAGCCCTCGGCGATTCCCCCTGCGATGAGATCACGGAGGTGGGTCCGCCACCCGGCGAACACCTCGGCGACGGAATCCTTGAGAACGGGACTGCGGCGGGATGCGGCGACGAGTTCGACCCAGACGATCGCCCGCTGCTCGTGGGACCCGACGGTCGGGACGGCGGCGAAGGTCGACCGGAGCCGCTGCCATGCGGTCCCCGATCCGCCGGAGAGGTCCGCGATCGCCGCGATGACGGCTCGGCTGTGGGCGGAGAACGCCTCGACGAGGAGGTCGTCGCGGGAGGCGAAGTAGTACTGGACCGTGCCGACGGAGACTCCGGCACCGGCGGCGACGTCCTTCATCCGCACGTTCTCGGGTCCGCGCCGGACGATCTCGTCGATCGTCGCCTCGAGGATCGCCGAGCGTCTCGCGGCAACCTCGGCGGGGTCGAGCTGAGGTCGCGGGCTCACGCTCCGACCGCCTCGGCGAGGGAGGTTGGGGCGAGGTCGTGGGCGGCGACGAGCCCTTCGTAGACGGCCTCCTCGACGGTGCGCGGGGCCAGGGCATCGCCGATGACCGTGACGTCCGCTCCCCGGAAGTCGAGGTCCGGGGTGGACGAACGGGGTGCGGCGGAGACGATGGTCGCCGTCACCCCCGCGACCTCGTGGACGATCTCGCACAGCGTCGACTGGAGGTAGCCCGTGTCCTCGTCGATGCCGACCAGGCGCGCGTCGGCCAGGAACTCGACCCCGGCCCGCATCGCCTGCGCGACGAGCAAGGTGCGCGTGTACTGCTGGATCGCTGCTCCCGCGAAGTTCGCGGCGGTGGCGAGCGTGACGGGCCGGCCCGCCTCGGCGAGGCGCAGCGCGATTCCCAACCCTATCCAGTCGCCCTTCCAGTCGGCGACGAGGATCCGCCCGGTCGGCAGGGTCGGCTCCTTGGTGAGGTAGGTGCGGGCCCCGAGGACGAGGGCGTCGTCGGCGATCTCGAGAGCGGGCATCCGCTCGACGGCGCCGGTGGCGACGATGACATGATCGGGGGCGAGATCGTCGAGGACGTCCTGGGTCACCGGCGTCGACGTGCGCAGCTCGGCTCCGGCGCGGGCCGCCTCGGCGGTCAGGTTCGTCGCGGCCCCACCGAACTCCGCCCGGTACGGCAGGGTCTGGGCGAGCAGGACGGCCCCGCCGAGGTGGGGCTTCGCTTCGCAGACGACGACGTCGTGTCCTGCTTCGGCGGCGACGGCGGCTGCCTTGAGACCGCCCGGTCCTCCGCCGATGACGAGGACGCGCTCGGCCCGGCGCACGCGCGGGCGGGGCAGGAAGGTGAGCTCGCGGCCGGTCTCAGGGTGCTGGATGCACGAGATGGGCACGCCCATCTGGAAGTGCCCGATGCAGGCCTGGTTGCAGCCGATGCACGCGCGGATCTCGTCGACGGCGTCGCGCGCGGACTTCTCTGCGATGTCCGGGTCGCAGATCATCGCCCGGGTCATGATCGCCATATCGGTGCGGCCTTCGGCGATCGCCGCTTCGGCCTCGTGCGGCTGGTTGATCCGGCCGGCGACCATGACCGGTCGGTCGGTGACCTTCTTCACCTGCGCGGACAGGGTCGTCGCGTATCCCGGGTCGATCTGCATCGAGGGGACGATGTGGACGGCACCCTGGAGGGTCGAGGAGTCCCCGGCGGTCACGGAGTAGTAGTCGAGACAGTCGAGTGCATCGAGGTGGCCGATGAGGTCGAGGATCTCGTCGGCGACGAGGCCGTCCTCGGTCTTCTCCTCCCCGGAGATCCGCAGGCCGACGACGACATCGTCGCCGACTGCGGCGCGGACGCCTTCGACGACCTCGGTGAGGAAGCGGCGTCGGTTCTCCGGGGTTCCGCCGTAGTCGTCGGTGCGGGTGTTGATTCGGGGATTGAAGAACTGGATGGGCAGGTAGCCGTGGCTGGCAACGATCTCGACGCCGTCGATGCCGCTCGAGGCGATCCGCGCCGCGGAGTCCGCGTACCCGGCGATGATGTCCTTGACCGTGGCGGTGCTCAGGGCTTCGGGGACGACTCTGAACCGCTCCTCCGGGACGTCGCTCGGAGCGACGGCACGGGGTGCCATGCCCTGGTCGCCGTCCATGACCTCGCGGCCGGGGTGGAAGAGCTGGGCGAAGATCGTCGCGCCGTGGCGGTGGACGGCCTCGGCGACGGCGCGATAGCCGGGGATCGCGGAGTCATCGGTGGCCATGAGGACGTGGTTGGTGTAGCGGGCGGTCTCGTGGACGCCGGAGACCTGGAGGACGATGAGTCCGCAGCCTCCCTGTGCCCGGGCCTCGTGGTAGGCGACGAGGTCGGGGCCGATCTGCCCATGGTCGGCGAGGACCGTGTCATGACCGGATGAGACGATGCGGTTTCGGATGGTCCGAGGACCCAGGGTGATCGGCTCGAAGAGGTGCGGAAAGAGGTGAGACATGGATCGTCCTTGATGCATGCGGGTGCTGACCCGTAATTCATATCACGGTATGGATAACCGCGGAAGAGGTGTCTCGTCTCTGTGTGCCGCGCGGCCAGGGCGGGCTCGCCGCGCGGTCAGGGCGGGCTCGCCGCACGGTCAGGGTCTGCTTCGGGAAACGGTCAGAGCTGGCTGCCGGGTACGGCGAACGCGTCGCAGCTGCCGAGGCCCTCGTTGTAGCCGCTGGTGAACCAGCGCTGACGCTGCTCGCTCGTGCCGTGCGTGAAGCTTTCGGGGTTGACGAAGCCCGACTGCTGTTGGATGTAGTCGTCGCCGACGACGAATGCCGCGTTGAGGGCGTCGTCGAGCTGCTTCTGCGTCGGCGGCTCGAGGTACGGAGTGCCGTTGTCGTCGGTGAGCGTGGTGACGTCGCCGAGCCACGCTCCGGCGTAGCAGTCGGCCTGAAGCTCCGTGCGCACACCGTTGCTCTCCGGTCCGGTGCCGTTGTTCGGGTACTTCTCCATCGTGCCGGTGATGTTCTGGATGTGGTGGCCCCACTCGTGCCCGACGATGTAGAGCTGCGCGAGGTCGTCGGCGGAGGCGCCGAACTGCTGGCGCATGACGTCGAAGAACGACGGGTCGATGTAGACCCCGCGCTCGGGTGGGCAGTAGAAGGGGCCGACCGCGTTCGAGGCTGTGCCGCACTGGGTGGGTGTCTGACCGTCGACGATCGTCAGGCGCGGCGGGGTGTACCCTTCGACATTCTGCGCCCAGTAGTCGTCGAGGACGACCTGTGCGCCGGCCATCCGGCAGTCGGTCGAGCGGTTGGCGTCCTCGCCGGTGTCGCACTGGAGCATCGCCGCTTCGTTCGAGGTTCCCTGCTGCTCGCCGCTGTCGAGCATCGTGCTGCCCATGAGCCCTGTGAGGTCGACGCCGAGGAGGGGACCGATGAGGAAGACGAGGAGGCCGACCACACCGACACCGCCTCCGGCGATCGCCGTATTCCGGCCGCGGCGGCTCGTCCGGTTGGTGCTGATGTCAGCGTTCGGGTTGAAGGTCATGGCAATAAGATACCCAACGTGCCCTGATATCTGGGCAACCATGTGAGAATCGTTCCATGAGCACTCAACCGGCGACCACCTCGGCGGGGATCCTCGCCCGCCTGAGCCCCCACGGTCGCCTCGTCGGCCTCGATGCCGCCCGCGGACTCGCGCTGCTGACGATGATGATCACGCACATCTTCCCCCTCACCGATGAGGCGATGCCGACGTGGGCGACGGTCTTCTCCGGTCGGGCCTCGGCGCTCTTCGCGGTGCTCGCGGGGTGTTCGCTGGTGCTCTCGACGCGGAGCACGCTGGCTGCGACCGGGCGTCTGCGCGACGTCGCGCCGGGTGTGCTCGTCCGAGCGGCCTCGATCATCGTCATCGGCCTGTTCCTCGGTGCGATCACGACGAACCTCGCCGTCATCCTCGTCAACTACGGGGTGATGTTCGGCATCGCCCTCCTCTTCCTCCGCCTGCGGGCCTGGGCGCTGTTCACGCTCGCCGGCGTATGGATGGTGGTCAGCCCGATCGTCTCGATGTGGCTGCGAAGCAGCTTCGGCCTGGAGCCCTCATACCTGCCGATGTCGTGGACCGACCTCGGATCCCTGGAGAACGCGGCACTCGAACTCGTCCTCACCGGGTACTATCCGATCCTCCAATGGATGGCGTACATCCTCCTCGGCATGGCGGTGGCGAAGATCGACATCGGCAAGCACCTCACTGCGCTGTTCGTCGCAGGAGTCGCGCTCTTCCTCATCGGCCGCGGAGCGTCGTGGCTGCTCCTCAACGTCGCCGGCGGCCTGCAGGAGCTCGAAGCCGTCGCCGCGGCCAGCGGCGCCGACCTGACAGCGGCGCTGTACGTCAACAGCTACGGCGTCACCCCGCCGGACTCATGGTGGTGGCTGGCGATCGCGGGACCGCATTCGGCCACGCCCTTCGACCTCATCTCCACCGCCGGCACTTCGCTTGCGGCGATCGCCGTCTGCCAGGCCGCCGCGATTCTGCTGGGTAGGCGGTCATGGCTCCTCGCTCCCCTCAGCGCACCGGGGTCGATGCCGCTGACGGTCTACGCCGCTCACGTCATCCTCGTCGAGATCACGCACCCGTACTTCCAGCCCGCGCCGATGGTCGAGTCGGGCGACCCCGTCAAGCTGACGACGGAGTACGCCATCCATGCGGTGAGCTTCATCGTCTTCGCGATCGTGTGGAAGCTCTTCGTCAGCCCGCGCGGACCGCTCGAAGGGGTGATCGCCTCGCTCGTCAAAGCGGTCAGTCCGAAACGACCGGAGCGAGAGGAGTCCCGCGAGGGGTCCGGCGGAGTCTGAGCCGCGAGGCCTGAGCCCTCGGAAACCTCCGTGCAGACGTCAGTCCCGACGCGCAGGCTTCAGGCCCGGCCAGTCCGCTCCATCGTGATCGCCTTGCGCATCGTCGACCGGGCTCGCCTGCGGTCGCCGCTCGCGTCGTAGGCACACGAGAGACGGAACCATGAGCGCCAGTCCTCGGGTGCGGCCTCGGCCTCCGACTGGTACTGGGCGAAGGCTTCGTCGGCGGCCTCCTGGACGATCCGGCCGCCCGGCGTGCGGGGCAGGTCGTCGACGGGCAGGCCGCCCTCGGCTTCGAGGATCCGAGCAAGCTTCTCCATGCGCGCACCGAAGAGGAGCTCCATGATGAGCGCCCAGGCACCGACGACGGGCAGGACGAAGAGCGACACCCCCATGAGCTTGGGGACGAGGTCGGGTTCGCGGATGAGGATCCACGCCCGCTGACCCATGATGACGAAGTAGAACGCCAGGAGGACGGAGACGACGATCGCTCCGATCTTCGCCTTCGACATCAGAGGTCGAGCATGTTCTCGAGGCCGTGGATGAGCCCGGTGCGGTCCCCGATCGCGCGGACCGCGGTGATGATGCCCGGCATGAACGCCGAGGTGGAGAACGAGTCCGTGCGGATCGTCAGGGCCTCCCCTGCCGCACCGAAGTGGATCTCCTCGGAGGCGGTCATGCCGAGCTGGCGGATGGCGTGGACGTGGATGCCGTCGATGACCGCTCCGCGCGCACCGTCAGGATCGGAGTCGGTGGCGTCGGGAACGGCTGGCAGGTCGGCGGCCTTCCTGGCAGCGGCGATCCGCTGGGCGGTGTGCACGGCCGTGCCGGAGGGGGCGTCGAGCTTGCGGGGATGGTGGATCTCGACGACCTCGGCGGAATCGAAGTAGGGGGCGGCCACCTCGGCGAAGCGCATCGCCAGCACCGCGCCGATCGAGAAGTTCGGGGCGATGAGCACGGCGGTGTCAGGGTGGTCGGCGAGGAGGTCGCGGAGGCGGTCGAGCCGGTCCGCGTCCCAACCGGTGGTGCCGACGACGGTGTCGATGTCGTGCTCGACGAGGAAGCGGACGTTGTCCTCGGTCGCCTTGGGCACGGTGAGCTCGACGGCGACGTCGACATCGAGGTCGGTGAGCGTTTCGAGCGAGTCGGAGCTGCCGAGCGCGGCGACGAGGTCGAGCCCGTCGGCGTCCTTGACTGCCTCGACGGCCTGCGCACCCATGCGCCCGTGTGCTCCGATGACGGCGACCTTCATGTGCGCTCACTCCCTCTGAGAACCTGCTGTGTCCGGACGCATTCGTCCGCAGGACAGTCTAGCGACTCGGGTTCGGTGCCGTTGTCAGCGATCGAGCCGCGCTCAGCCACCTTCCGGGCACTCGGCAACCTCACGCTGGGTTGCTGAGCGCCCCGGAGGGTTGCTCGGATGGCGGGGTCGACACGAGCAGCACACTCAGCAACCGCGACGTTGCGTCACTGCCGAACCGGGAGGCGGCGACCCGGTGACCGCGGATCGCCGGAGAGGCGGGCGCACACCTCAGTGTCGAAGCGGACGCCGTCATAGAGCAGCTTCTCGCGTTCCCGGCCTTCGACGAGGAACCCGGCAGCCCGTGCGACAGCGGCCGACGCGGGATTGTTCACCCGGTAGCCGAGTTCGAGGCGGTAGACGTCGAGCTCGTCATGGGCGACATCGACGAGGGTGCGCAACGCCGACGATGCAAGCCCGCGACCGCGCGCCGAGGCGGTGAGCCAGTACGAGATCCACGCCGTCGAATGCCGCTGTTCGATGCATGAGGCCATGACATTGCCGAAAAGGTCGCCGTCGGCTTCGACGATTGCGAGCGCCCACCCGGTACCGTCGGCTTTCGCAGCGAGCACGCGGTCGAGCCATTCGCGGGCCCCGGAGATTCCGCGGTCGTCGGGGATATTCGATCGCAGCTCAGCGTCGGCGTTCGCGTAGATGTCGACGAGCGCCTCGGCGTCGTCCGTCGACCACGATCTCACGTGCACGGTCATGGTCTCACCCTAGCGGTGTCGACTCCAGCCACCCTCCGGGCACTCGGCAACCTCACGCTGGGTTGTTGAACGCCCCGGAGGGTTGCTCGAATGTGTGCGGGCAGACCGCGATGGTGCCGCTGGTGCTCCGCAGACACGACGACGGCTCGGACTCCGCCATGGAGTCCGAGCCGTCGCGCGAGCGTGATCGCCACCCACCTCATACCCGGTCGGGGCGAGCGCTCAGATCAGAAGGGCCTCAGCCGAGGAGCAGACCCTTGGTCTGGTTGACCGCGCGGTCGAAGCGGGCACCGGCGTCCTCCCAGTTGACGATGTTCCACCAGGCCTTGACGTAGTCCGGCTTGACGTTCTGGTAGTCGAGGTAGAACGCGTGCTCCCACATGTCGAGCTGGAGGATCGGGGTTCCGCCCTGCTGGATGTCCGACTGCTGGTCGTGGAGCTGTTCGACGAAGAGGTTGCCGCCGAGCTGATCGTAGACGAGCACGGCCCAACCCGAGCCCTGGATCGTCGTCGCAGCGGTCGTGAAGACCTCGCGGAACTTGTCGAACGAGCCGAACTGGTCGTCGATCGCGGCAGCGAGCTCGCCGACGGGCTTGTCGCCGCCGTCCGGGGACATGTTCTGCCAGAAGATCGAGTGGTTGACGTGACCGCCGAGGTTGAACGAGAGGTCACGGATGAGCTTGGGCAGGTTCGCGAGGTTGCCGGATTCGCGCGCCTCGGCGATCTGCTCGACCGCGGTGTTCGCGCCCTTGACGTAGGTCGCGTGGTGCTTGTCGTGATGCAGCTCCATGATGCGAGCCGAGATGTGCGGCTCGAGAGCGGAGTAGTCGTAGGGCAGTTCCGGAAGCGTGTACTGCTCAGCCATGTGATTCCTCCTGAAGAGAATTGATGCCCGCCTGGTCCGGCGGCTTCATTTTCGACCCTATATCAGGGCCTCATCTCGAACAACACACCCATCGACCGCGCTATTCCGGTTCTCACGAGAAATGATCGTCGCGCGTCGAGTCGTCGCTCGACGCCTTCTGCCCCGCTCGTGCGCGGGCACAACCCCACCTGTGCCGGATCTCGGCCCCCACCCGTGTGAGGCCCGCTGCCGCGCCTCACACGAGGTTGCGGGAGATGAGCACGCGCATGATGTCGCTCGTGCCCTCCTCGATCTCCTCGAGCTTGGCATCGCGCATCCACTGCTCGACCGGGTGCTCGCGCGAGTAGCCCCAGCCCCCGAGCGTCTGGACCGCCGCCCACGTGCAGAACATCGCCGTCTCCGAGGCGTTCAGCTTCGCCATCGCCGCCGAGGCGGTCACCCGCTGACGCGGCACCGCGGACCCAGCGTCGATCATCCGCGCCGCATTGAGCACCTGCAGCCACGCCGCGTCGATGCGGGCGGACATATCCGCGAGCCGGAACGCCACCGCCTGATGGTCGATGATCGCCTTGCCGAACTGGGTGCGCTCCCGCGCATAGTCACGCGCGTACTCGTACGCGGCCCGCGCGGTCCCGAGTGCCGCCGCCCCGAGGACGACGCGGGAGATGTCGAAGGTGCGCATGAGCCCGTAGAAGCCCTCTCCCTCCCCGCCGAGGCGGTTGGCCTCGGGAACGAAGGCGTCGGAGAGGAAGATCTCCCGGCAGACGATAGCCCGCTGCCCCATCTTCTTCATGGGCGCCCCGAACTCCATGCCCGGGGTGTCCTTCTCGAGCAGGAACGCGGTGACGCCGCGGGAGCGCTGGGCGGGGTCGGTCTTGGCGAAGACGACGTAGAAGTCGGCGAGGCCGGCATTGGAGATCCATGCCTTCTGCCCGTTGAGGACATAGCCGCCGTCGGCACGGTCGGCGCGGGTGATGATCGACGCCGAGTCCGACCCCGACCCCGGTTCCGTCGTCGCCAGTGCTGTGAATTTCGGGTCGTCGCCGGTCAGCGGCCGCAGCCACGCCTCCTTCTGCTCGGGTGTGCCGAGCGCGAGGATCGGGTCGGCGAAGAAGCCGTTCGAGCATACGAAGTTCCCGATGCCAGGGTCCCCGAAGCACAGCTGCTCCTGGACGAGGCACTGGGTGAAGACGTCGGTGAATCCGCCGCCTCCGTACTCCTCGGGGATCATGAAGTCGGTGATCCCGACCTTCGCAGCAGCCCGGAAGATGCCGACCGGGGACTCGGTGTCGGCCTCGTCGACGGCGCGGGCAGCGGGTCGGATCTCCTCGGCGGCGAAGGACCGGCAGAGGTCGATGACGTCGCGCTGCTCGTCGCTGAGCGGCCAGGGGGTGTAGCTCATGGTTCTCCTTCGTCTCGCCCGGTCGGCGGGCGGTCGATCGTGGGGTCGGGGTCGGCCGGGGTGGGTCGCCTTGGGTCAGGGTCGGTCGTTGCGGGTCAGGGTCAGCCGGTACGGGTCAGGGTCCGAGCATGTCCGCGGCGGCGCGGGAGTCCTCGAACAGGTGGATGAGGGTGGGACCGGGACGCTCGACCGCCTCGGCGAGGGCGGCGGCGAGCTCCTCGGCACTCTCGACGTGGACGCCGTGGGCACCCATCGCCGTCGCGAGCGCCGGGAAGTCGAGGGCGGTGAGGACGACGCCGGACGGGACGTCGCCCCTGTCGGCCATCTCATTGCGGATCTCCCCATAGCCGCCGTTGTCGACGATGACGAGGGTGAGCGAAACCTGCGCCTGGACTGCGGCGGAGAGCTCGGCGATCGTGAACATCGACCCGCCGTCGCCTTCGACGGCGATGACACGCGACTCGGGGGCTGCGATCTTCGCCCCGATCCCCGCGGGCAGCCCGTAGCCGAGGGTGCCGGCACCGGCGGGATAGAGGAAACGGTCGCCGTGTCTGGCCCGCCACCCGGTCTGCACGCCGTAGTAGCAGGCCATCGTCGAATCCGCGGCGATGACCACGGGCGACTCCGAGAGCGCGGTGAATGCGTTGAGCCCCTCGCACAGCGGCGCCCAGGGCGCGCCCTCACAGGCGGCGGCGATCGCCTCGTCCCTGAGTCCGACCCGCCACGACCGTGCTGCGTCCGTCGACCCCGCCTCGCGCACCCTTCCCGCCTGGGCCGTCAGTGCGGCGGTCGCCTCCTTGGCATCGGCGACGATCGGGTGGGTGACGACGGCGTTCCTCAGCATCTGCATCTCGTCGATGTCGATGCGCACGACGGTGCCGGGCAGGGGCAGTGGCTGGGGCCAGAAGTCGCTCGGCGCGAGTTCGGTGCCGATCGCGACGACGGCGTCGGCCTGCCCGAGGATCTCCGGCAGCTCCGGGAGGAACCCGATCGCCCCGAGCACGACCGGATGGTCATCGGCGACGGCGCCCTTCGCGTTCGACGAGAGGACGATCCCCGCCCCGAGCGCCTCGGCGAGGTCGATGACCTCCTCCCCCGCCCCGTGGGCCCCGGCCCCGACGATGAGGAGAGGATGCTGGGAGTCGGCGAGCGCCTCGGCGGCGGACTCGATCGCGGACACGCTCACCTGCGGCAGCGGACGGGTCACGGACGGGTGGAGGACGCCGGGGCCGCTCGCCTCGATGAGGTCGAGGGGGATCTCGATGAACGCCGGCCGCGGCCGTCCCGAGCGCATCACGGTGAGCGCCTGACCGACGGCGAGGGAGACCTCGGGCACGCTCGTCACCCGGTGGCTGTCACCGAGGATCGCCTCGATCGCGAGCGCCTGGTTGCGCACCTCGTGGAGGAGTCCGGTGCCGCGGCCGGGGTGGGTCAGCGGCATGCCGGGGCCGATGAGGAGGACGGGGACGGAGTCGGTGAACGACTGGAGCAGCGCGGTGAGCGCGTTGAGCACGGCTGGGCCCGTGGTGGTGACGACGACCGCGATGTCGCCGGTGGTCCGGGCCGCACCGTCGGCCATGTACCCCGCCCCCTGCTCGTGGCGCGGGGAGACGATGTCGATGCCCTCGGCGCTCAGCTGCGCAAAGACCTCGAGGTTGTGGGTGCCGGGGATGCCGAAGACGCGGGTGACGCCCTCGGCCGCCAGTGCCTTGGCCAGGTGGCCGCCGCCGGTGAGTTCGGTCATGCTCGCATCTCCTCTGAAACGTCGTTCGTGCGGTGGACGGGAGCCGCCGCCGTGGAGGCGGCGTCCTCGCTGCCCGCCTCGGCGTCCTCTCCGGTCGCCTCGGCGTCGTCTCCGGTCGCGGTGAGGACGAGGGCATCGACGGCGATGGCGCCGGATTCGGCGACGCGGACGGGGTTGATCTCGACCTCGGCGATCTCGTTGTTCCCGGCGATGAGCCGGGAGACGGAGACGACGACGTCGACGAGGCTCTCGACGTCGGCCGCCGGCCGGCCCCGCCAGCCCTGGAGCAGGCGGTAGCACGTGAGCTGGGTGAGCATGTCGTGGGCCTCCGCGCGCGAGACCGGGGCGAGCTCGAGCCGGGTGTCGTTGTAGAGCTCGGTCTCCGTGCCGCCGGCCCCGACCATGACGATCGGCCCGAAGTTCTCGTCCTGCCGCCCGCCGACGAGGATCTCGACGACGTGATTGCGTCCGTCCATCTCCTCGACGATGTACTCGCCGGCGCCGAGGCGGGAGACCATGTCCTTGTGCGCTGCCTCGAGTGCGGCGAGATCCCGCAGGCCCAGGGCGATGCCCCCGACCTCGGTCTTGTGCGCAGGCCACCCCGCCTTGAGGACGAACGGCGGGGTGAGCTCGGCGGCACCGACCGCCTCGGCGAGGTCATCACCCTCGGCCACGGTCACGGCACGGGGCACCTCAACACCTGCGGAGATGATCGTCTCGCGCGCCGCCGAGTACCCGCGGCCCCACGGGGTGACGGTGCCCGAGAGCTCGAACGCCTCGGCGATCCGCCCCGCATGGGAGGAGTAGAAGGCGGCGCGGGAGAGCACCCGCATCGTCGTGTCGATCGACCGGTAGCAGGGCACGGCGCGGGCCCACATGTCGGCCACGGCCTGGGAGTCCGCACTCATCGAATGGACGAGCAGCGGCTTGCGGTGCTCCATCGCCGCCCGGCCGAGCTCCTCGACCTCGGCCAGCTCCGCCTCGAGGAGCTCGGGGGTGTTCTCCCCGTAGCACCCGAAGTAGCCGCTGAGGACGACGGCGTCGACGCGCTCGTCGGCGAGGAGTTCGCGCACGACGCGGACGTAGATGCCGAGGTCCGACTCTCCTGCCCCGTCGAGGTCGACGGGGTTCTCGACGTGCCCGGCCTCGGGTAGGAGCGCCTCGACGCGGGCGCGCACGGGCTCGGCTACGGGGTCGACGGTGAGCCCGTGAAGTTCGGCGATGTCCGCGGCGATCGCCCCTTGACCGCCGGAGTCGGAGACGATGCCGACCCGACGCCCGCCGGGCAGCCACGACGAGGCGAAGAAGCCGGCGAGTTCGACGATCTCCGAGGGCGAAGCGAGGCGGATCGCGCCGGCCTTCCGGCACGCGGCGTCGACGGCATCGATCGCCGAGGTGAGCGAGCCCGTGTGCGAGCGCGCGAGTCGCTGTCCCGCATTCGACGCCCCGGTGGTGAGGATCATCGTCGGCTTCCCTGCCGCCCGCAGGCGCTGCATCGCCGCCACGAGGGCCGTGCCCCCGGTGAAGGATTCGAGGTAGAGCGCGACCTGGCTCGTGTCCGGATCGTCGACGAGGGAATCGAGGATCTCTGCGGCGCGGACGTCTGACTGTCCGCCGATCGAAGCGAACCGGGAGATGCCGAGTCCGCTGCGCGCCGAGAGCGTGGCGATCTCCGAACCGAGCTGTCCGCTCTGGGTGACCACGGCGAGCGATCCCGGGGTGAAGTGCCCCCACGCGAGGAGGAGCTCGTTGGCGGAGTCGACGAGCCCGAGCGACCCGGGTCCGATGAGACGGGCGCCGGCCGCGGTGATCGCCTCGGCGAGCTCCTCCGCCTGCGGAACCCGGGTCGAGATGATGAGGAAGGCGCGCACGCCGAGGTCGAGCGCCTCGGTGACGACGCCCGCCACGGCGGTGCCGGGGATGGAGACGACGAGGAGTTCGGGCACTTCGGGCAGGTCGCGCAGTCGTGCCCACGTCCGCTCCCCCTGGATCGAGGTTGCGCGCGCATTGACGAGGAAGACCCGGCGCCGTTCCGCTCCGGTCAGCGCTCCGGCGGCGAGCCAGAACCCCCACTTCGCGGGGTCGTTCGAGGCCCCGAGGACGGCGACGCTGCGCGGATCGAAGAACTCGTCCACGTCGGACCTACCTCCCGCCCGCTGAAGCTGTGACAGCCTCGAGCTCGACGAGGTTCGCGTCGACCTTCCGCTGCGCGGCGGCGCGCGGGCTGATGCCCTCGTCCTTCGCCGTGGAGAGGACCTCGCTCGTCAGCGCCCCGAGGGTGTCGGTGATGATCTCCCGGCTCTGCTCCCAGCTGCCGTCGATGTCGCCGAATGCGACCCACCACCACCACGCGTTGGTCGCGGAGTTCGCGAGGAAGTCGGGAACGACGACCACACCGCGCGCGGCGAGCAGCTCCTCCGCCTCGGGCAGGACGGGCATGTTCGCGGCCTCGACGATGTACTTCGCTGTGATCCGTCCCGCGTTCTCCGGGGTGATCGCATAGCTCACGGCGGCAGGGATGAGGATGTCGGCGTCGGCGGCGAGCCAGTCGTCGCGGTCGCCGACCTGGTCGCCGGGGCGCAGGGCGTCTCGGGAGACCCCGCCGAAGGGGTCCCGGGTCGCGAGCAGGGTCTCGACGTCGAGGCCCTCGGGGTTGGAGACGAAGCCGTCGGCATCGGCGATGCCGACGACCCGGACCCCCGCCTCGGCGAGGAAGCGGGCGGTGGCCCCGCCCATCGACCCGAACCCCTGGATGACCGCGGTCGCCCCCTCCGGGGAGCGTCCGTCGGCCGCAAGTGCGGTGAGCGCCGCGGTGGCGACGCCGAGCCCGCCGACGAGCTCGTCCTGGGGCATGCCGTCGACGACGGTGTCGAATGCGGCGAGCGAGCGCCTGGCGGAGTCCTCGGGATCGTCCATGAGCTTCTCGACGGCGGCGAGTCCGCTGCCGAGGGCCCGGCGCTCGAGGATCTCGTCGATGTCGTCCTGGCGCACCCCGAGGTCCTCACCGAGCGCCCAGTACGCCCGCATGATCGGGTTGACGGCGACGAGGAAGCGCTCGAGGACGTCCGTGGCACCCTCGGCGCGCGGGTCGAAGTCGATGCCGCCCTTCGCGCCCCCAAGCGGGACGTAGCGTCGGCCGGGCACGAGGTGGATCGCCTCCTTGCGGGTCATCCCTTCGGCGAGACCGCGGACCTCCTCGAGGGTGCAGCCCTCCCGCATCCGCAGCCCGCCGGACGCGCTTCCCCGCACGAGCGTGTCGATGACGACGAATCCGTGGGTGCCGGTGACGGGATCCTGCCAGGTGATGTCCAAGAACATGGGGCCTCCGAGTCTTTAACTGAACCGCGGTTCAGTAACGTCTGAGACCCAGTCTGACGCGCCGGAGGACCGTGCGTCAAGAGTGCGGTGGGAGTGATTCCCCGGGTGCTCTGCCGCCCGGTGCCGCGGACGTGGCATCGCGGGCGAGGAGGGTGTCAGCGAACTCCTCGACCCACGCGAGCATCGTCGCCCGCTCCTCCTCTCCCGGGCCGACCATGAGGCGGACGGAGAGGCCGTCGAGGTAGGCGAGCAGCCGGGTCGCCGCGACCGCGGCAGGCTCCCCCGGGTCCTCGCCGTCCAGGGCGAACTCCCCGGTGGCGACGCCGTCGGCGATGACTCTGGCGAAGACGTCCTGCCATTCCCGGTCGAGGACGGTGAGCGTGCTCTGGATCTCCGCATCGAAGAGCGCCGAGGACCACGCGTCCATCCAGATCGTCCACGCCCGCGTCGACCCGCTGGGCAGGTACCACGCGAGGAGGTCGGACAGTCGTGCCGTCGCCGGGGCGTCGGTGTCGACGATCTCGCGGGCGCGGTTGAGGTCGGACTCGCCGGCGTGGGCGAAGGCGGCCGCGACGAGGGCCTCCTTCGTCTGGAAGTGGTAGATGACGAGGCTCGCGCTCAGGCCGAGGCGCCCGGCGACGTCGGCGACGCGCAGCGCACGCAGTCCGGTCGCCTCGATCTCGTCGACGGTCGCCGCGAGGATCTCCTCCCGGCGCACCGATGCCCGCTTCCGGCCCATTGCCATCCCCTCGACGGATCCTTGCCCAGTCCCGGACGCTGCCGTCCGGTAGCGGGGCGGAGTGCCCCATGAGCGTCCATCGTACTCAACGGTCGTTCAGGCGCGGGACGGTCTGCTCAGATCGCGACGTCGGTGGGAGGTCCGACGAGGGAGAGCGCCTTGGGCTGGCCGAGCAGCTGTCCGGCCATGCCGCTCACCTGCTCCGGGGTGACGGAGCGGATGCGCTCGATGAGGTCGAGCGGAGGTTCGATGGGGATCCCGAAGATCTCGGCCCGAGCGAGGCGATTCATCCGCGCCGCCGAGGATTCGAGTCCGAGGACCATCGAGCCCGAGAGCTGGGAGACGATCTCGTCGAGTTCGCTGCGACTCGGCGCGTGCTGCGCGAGACGGTCCCATTCGCTCAGCGCGAGGTCGAGGACGGCCTGCCCGTTCTCGGGGCTGCATCCGGCATAGATCCCGAACGTCCCGGTGTCGGTGAATTGGCTGGCGGTGGTGTTGACCGCGTAGGCCAGCCCCCGCTCCTCGCGGATGCTCTGGAACAGCCGCGACGACATCCCGCCCCCGAGGAGGGTGAGCAGGACCGAATAGACGAACCGGTCCGGGTGGCCCTCGGGCAGCCCCTCGCATCCGAGCAGCATCCCCAGCTGCTCGGTGTCCTTGGCCGTGTGAGAGCGTCCGGTGAGGAAGTCCGGCCGGGTCCGCGCCGAGGCGGCAGCGTGGGGATGTCCGCCCCCGACGGTCCCCGGGGTGAGGATCTGCGCCCCGCCGAGGCGGTCGGTCGTCTCCGCGTCCCGGGCGACGGTCGTGGCGAAGGCCCCGGTCTCGGCCAGCGCCCGCTCGACCATTCCGACGACCTCGGCGTGGTCGGCTCCCCCGGCGGCGGCGATGATGAGCCGGCGGGGCACGTACGTCGACGCGTAGTGGTCGAGGAGGGTGTGGTGTCCGAGGACGCGGATCTGCTCCTTCGTCGCGCCCACCGGGCGGGCGAGGGGGTGGTCGCCGAAGACGAGGGTGTCGAAGTCCTCGAAGAGGACATCGCCGGGATCGTCGGCGGCCATGGCGAGCTCTTCGATGATGACGCCGCGCTCACGCTCGAACTCGGCGCTCTCGAGGGTGGAGTCCGAGACCATGTCGAGCAGGAGCGCGGTGATGTCGGGCAGGTCGGTGACGAGGCACCGCGAGTAGTAGCAGGTGAATTCCTTCGCCGTGATCGCGTTCGAGTCCCCGCCGGTGCGGTCGAAGGCGGCGGCGATGGCCAGGGCGTCCTTCGTCGAGGTGCCTTTGAAGAGCATGTGCTCGAGGAAGTGGGTCGATCCGGCGGTGTCCGCGGATTCGTCGCGGGAGCCCGCTGCGACCCAGATGCCGATGGTCTCCGAGGCGAGACCGGGCATGTGCTCGGTGATGACCGTGAGACCACCGGGGAGGACGGACCGAGCGATCGGTGCGTCCTCCCCGGTGTGGGCAGACTGGGAGATCAGTTCTCCGACTCCTCATCCGATCCCTCGGCGTCCTCGTCCTCACCGTCGACGACGGGAGCGAGCGAGAGCTTGCCGCGGTCGTCGATCTTCGTGATCTCGACCTGGACCTTCTGGCCCACGCCGACGACGTCCTCGACGTCCTCGACGCGCTTGCCGTCGTTGAGCTTGCGCAGCTCGGAGATGTGCAGGAGGCCGTCCTTGCCCGGGGTGAGCGAGACGAATGCGCCGAAGCTCATCGTCTTGACCACGGTGCCGAGGTAGCGTTCGCCGACCTCGGGGACCTGCGGGTTGGCGATCGCGTTGATCATCGACCGGGCCGCCTCGGCGGAGGTGCCGTCGGTCGCGCCGATAAGCACGGTGCCGTCGTCCTCGATGCTGATGTCGGCACCGGTGTCCTCCTGGATCTGGTTGATCATCTTGCCCTTGGGGCCGATGACCTCGCCGATCTTGTCGACCGGGATGTTCACCGAGATGATCCGCGGGGCGGTCGCCGCCATCTCACCCGGGGCGTCGATGGCCTCGGCCATGACGTCGAGGATGACCATGCGGGCCTCGCGGGCCTGCTTGAGGGCGGCAGTGAGCACCGAGGAGGGCAGACCGTCGAGCTTCGTGTCGAGCTGGATCGCGGTGACGAAGTCACGGGTGCCGGCGACCTTGAAGTCCATGTCGCCGAAGGCGTCCTCGGCACCGAGGATGTCGGTGAGTGCCGCGTACGCGGTCTGCTCGCCCTGGTCGGTGGAGATGACGTCGGAGACGAGGCCCATGGCGATGCCGGCGACAGGCGCGCGCAGGGGCACACCGGCCGAGAGCATCGACAGGGTCGAGGCGCAGACCGAGCCCATCGAGGTCGACCCGTTCGAGCCGAGGGCCTCGGAGACCTGACGGATCGCGTACGGGAAGTCCTCACGGGAGGGCAGGACCGGAGCCAGCGCGCGCTCGGCGAGGGCGCCGTGACCGATCTCGCGGCGCTTCGGGCTGCCCACACGGCCGGTCTCACCGGTCGAGTAGGGCGGGAAGTTGTAGTGATGCATGTAGCGCTTCGAGGTCACCGGGGACAGCGAGTCGATCTGCTGCTCGAGCTTGAGCATGTTGAGCGTCGTGATGCCGAGGATCTGGGTCTCACCGCGCTGGAAGAGAGCGGAGCCGTGGACGCGCGGGATGACGTCGACCTCGGCCGAGAGCGGACGGATGTCCTTGAGCCCACGACCGTCGATGCGGATCTGCTCGGTGAGGATGCGCTTGCGCACGATCTGCTTCGTCAGCGCGTTGAGAGCCGCCGCGATCTCCTTCTCACGGCCCTCGAAGCGCTCTCCGAGCTTGTCGAAGAGCTCAGCGAGGAGCTCTTCGCCCGCGGCTTCGCGCTCCTGCTTGTCGGCGATCTGGAAGTTCTCGGTCTGCTTCGCCTCGGCGAGGTCCTTGACGGCCTCGAAGACGTCGTCCTGGTAGTCGCGGAAGACGGGGAACTCGACGGTCGGCTTCGCGGCGAGGTCGGCGAGCTCCTGCTGGGCGCGGCAGAGTTCGGCGATGAAGGGCTTTGCGGCCTCGAGCCCCTCGGCCACGACCTCTTCGGTGGGGGCCTTGGCCCCGGTCTTGACGAGGTCGAGGGCCTGGTCGGTGGCCTCGGCCTCGACCATCATGATGGCGACGTCGTCACCGACCATGCGACCGGCGACGACCATGTCGAAGACGGCGTCGTCGAGCTGCGAGAAGTTCGGGAACGCGACCCACTGGCCGTCGATGAGGGCGATGCGGACACCGCCGATGGGGCCGGAGAACGGCAGACCCGAGAGCTGGGTCGACATCGACGCGGCGTTGATGGCCAGGGCGTCGTAGATGTGGTCGGGGTTGATCGACATCACGGTGACGACGACCTGGACCTCGTTGCGCAGGCCCTTGACGAAGGACGGGCGCAGCGGGCGGTCGATGAGGCGGCACGTGAGGATCGCATCGGTCGAGGGACGGCCCTCGCGGCGGAAGAACGAGCCGGGGATGCGGCCGGCGGCGTACATGCGCTCTTCGACGTCGACGGTGAGCGGGAAGAAGTCGAAGCCCTCGCGGGGGTTCTTACCGGCCGTCGTGGCCGACAGCAGCATGGTGTCGTCGTCGAGATAGGCGACGGCGGAGCCGGCGGCCTGCTTGGCCAGGCGACCGGTCTCGAAGCGGATGGTGTGCGTGCCGAAGCGACCGTTGTCGATCGTTGCGACCGTGGATTCAGGGGTGGTTCCCACGTGATCTCCTTGTTCGGTGCCGAGTCCGGGCGACGGGTGCTCGCCCTGTCGGCGGACAGTGTGGAAGACGCCATGGAATCAGGGCCGGTCATCGATCGGGGCCCACGGAAGGTTCCCTCCGGAGGCCACTACCGAGGACCGAAACGTCCATGGGCGTCCGCCGGTCAGTCTACAGCAGACGCCGATGACGGCCAGTGAGCCTGCTCCCAGGCCCGGAGACGACTCCCAGGCCCGGAGACGACGAACGCCCCGCCGGTGAGGGCGGGGCGTTGGACGAGATCGGATGCGATCAGCGGCGCAGACCGAGGCGCTTGATGAGCGAGCGGTAGCGCTCGATGTCGACCGCCTGCAGGTACTTGAGCAGACGACGGCGCTGGCCGACGAGGAGCAGCAGGCCGCGACGCGAGTGGTGGTCGTGCTTGTGGTCCTTGAAGTGCTCGGTGAGATCGGTGATCCGGCGGGTGAGCAGGGCAACCTGAACCTCGGGAGAACCGGTGTCGCCCTCGTGAGTCGCGTATTCCTTGATGATCTCCTGCTTGGTGGCAGTATCGAGAGCCATGGAGTTCTCCTGACGTATCGTTGCGCGGCGCCGGAACCTGTCTGTTCCAGCCCTATGGGACCGCGGCCGGTGAAAACGGCAGAGATCAGCTTATCAGGTGTGGAGCACCTCGCGCACATCAGCGATGTCCTCGTGCATCTGCGCGATGAGGTCGTCGAGGCCGGAGAAGGCGACCTGACCGCGGATGCGGGCGACGAACTCGAGGACCATGTGCCGGTCGTAGACGTCGAACTCCCCGAACTCCTTGTCGAGCACATAGGCCTCGACCCGACGGTCGCAGCCCTCGAAGGTCGGGTTCGTGCCGACCGAGATCGCGGCGGGGAACGGGTGGTCCTCCCCCTCGAAGCTCGCCCAGCCCGCGTAGACGCCGTCAGCGGGGATGAGGCCCTCGCCGTCGGCGGAGAGGTTCGCCGTCGGGAAGCCGAGATCGCGTCCGCGGGCGTCGCCGTGGACGACGGTGCCCTCGACCCGGTGGTAGCGGCCGAGCTGATCAGCCGCCTCGGCGACATCGCCTGAGATGATCTGGTCACGGATCCGCGACGACGAGTACCGTCCCCCGCGTCCGACCTCGTCGATCGTCACGGTGGTGAACCCGAACTCCTCGCCGAGGCGGCGCAGGGTCTCGATGGTCCCGGCGTTGTCGTGGCCGAAGCGGACGTCGTCGCCGACGACGACGCACCGGCAGTCGAGGCCGTCGACGAAGTAGCGGGAGACGAACTCCTCAGGGGTCTGAGCGGCGAAGTCGAGATCGTAGGGCTGGATGAAGAGGGCGTCGATGCCGGTCTCAGCGATGAGCTGCGACTTCTGGCGCACACTCGTGATCATCTGCGTCGGCGTCTCGGGCTGGTGGACGGTGCGCGGGTGCGGGTCGAAGGTCATCGCGACCGACCGCAGGGAGTGCTCGTCAGCCTCGGCGGCGACGGCGCGCAGCACGGTCTGGTGGCCACGGTGGACGCCGTCGAAGTTGCCCAGGGTGATGACGGTGCCGATGCCGTCCTGCGGGACCTCGTCCAGCCCGTGATAGATCTCCACTCGAGCGCTGCTCCTTCCGTGCACCGACTCAGAGTATCGCAGTGGGATGACGCGTGCGAACCGGTCCTCAGCGGGGCCCTGCATGCGCGCGGAGCGGCCGCAGCGAGTCGGTTTCCGCCCGATCGGTCTGTTCGCAACGCCCCGCGGCGGCTCAGGCGAGGCCGATGGCGAAGGCCGTGCGGGACTTGAGGCTGCCGTCTGCGCGGACCTCGGCGACGGAGACGAGTTCGCCGTCACTGGTCACGGCGACGTCGCTGCCGTCGACCCCGGTCGTCGTCCACGGTCCGGCCAGGGACTTGCCCTGCATGAGGTCCCTCGCCCCGGCCGCATCGACGGTCACGGTCGGGAGCAGCTGGGAGGCCGCCTCGGCGAGCGGGATGAGCGGCGGGGCGGGGGTGTCGAGGTCGTCGGGGATCGTCACGGCGCCCTGGAGATCGAAGGGCCCGACCCGAGTGCGGCGCAGTGCCGTGAGATGACCGTGGACCCCGAGGCCCGCACCGAGGTCGCGGGCAAGGGCCCGGATGTACGTTCCCGAGGAGCAGTCGACGACGACGTCGAGGTCGATGTGTCCGCCACCGGCACTGTCCCGCCGGGTCTCGAGGACGTCGAACTGCGTCACCTCGACTCGGCGGGGTTCGAGGACGACGTCCTCGCCCGCCCTCACGCGCGCATACGAGCGCTTGCCGTCGACCTTGATCGCCGAGACGGCGCTCGGGACCTGGTCGATGGGCCCGCGCAGGGCGGTGACCCCGGAGGCGATGTCGGCGTCCGTGACCGCAGCCAGGCGCGCGGGGTCCGCGAAGACGTCCGGTTCGGAGTCGGCGTCGTCGGTCGGGGTGCCGGCGCCGAGGCGGATCGTCGCTGCGTAGGTCTTCGACACCCCGGTGATGTGGCCGAGCAGCTTCGTTCCCCGACCGAGGCCGAGGACGAGGACGCCGGTGGCCATGGGGTCGAGGGTGCCGGCGTGGCCGACCTTGCGGGTGCCGTACCAGCGGCGGATGCGGGAGACGACGGCGTGGGAGGACAGCCCCTGCGGTTTGTCGCAGACGAGGATGCCCTGCGGGGAAGTCTCGCTCACCTGGTCAGTTGAACGAGGCGTGGACGTGGTCCATGTGGTTCTGCGTCGCCGAACCGCGGTCCTCCATCGACTTCCAGCCGCGGCCGGGCATCCAGATGCGCTTCTCGAAGATGACGTACTTGACGTTGAGCGCCTTCGCATTCTTGATGAGGTACTCGGAGATGCGGTCGCCGGTCGAGCCGGCGATCATGATGTCGACGGCTTCGCCGGTGTTGTGGTCCGAGCCGGTGCCGGGGCGACGGCCGCCGAAGGTCTTGACCTCGGGGAACTTCGCGCACACGGCACGGTAGCCGTTGACGGCGTTGGGCAGGAGACCCGACTCGATCGAGGACGAGACCTTGCACGGCGGCGTCTCGACGCCCGACGGGGTGCTGCCGCCGCCCTTCGACTCCGACTTCTCCTCGCCCTTCGAGCCCGACGCGCTCTTCGAGGCCTGCGCGCTCGACTCCTGGGTCGGCTTCGGCTTCGGGGTCTTGACGTTGAGGGTGGTCTTCGAGGAGGTCTTGTTCTTGTACTTCGGGTCCTTCTTGACCTCTTCGATGTACTCCTTGCCGGCCTTCTCGCGCTGTGCGTCGATCTCCTCCTGGCTCACGCCGGTGGAGGCGGGCGCCTCCTGCTGCTGCGAGGTGCTCGCGGCCTCGGTCGTCACTTCCCCGGTCTGCGGGGGTCCCATGACGACGCTCGAACCGACGACGGCGGCCGTCGCGGCGGCCGGCACGGCGATCGCTGCGACGACGGGCCGCTGCTTGACCGTGGCGAGCACGGACGTGGCCGTCGAGGGGGCCTCAGCCGAGTGCCGACCGGTCGAGCGCTTGGCCGCGGGAGCGAGGTCCCGGATCAGTTGCTTGGCGAAGCCGGGCTTTGGTGAAGAGTGCTTACCCAATGCAGAAATCCCTTAACAGAGTCGTAATCAGATCGTTACCCGAAAAAGTCTAGGGCATCGCGGAAAGATAACAAAACTGTTACGCAGGATTTTTCTGCCCATCGTGAGCAAGGTCGCTTCCGCTCCCCCACCCGGGTACCGCCTCGGCGAGGGTGCGGCACACGGGTCGGCGCCGGGACCGCCCGCCCTCACCTCGGCGGATGTCTCAGGACTCGTCGGACTCGACCTCGGACCGCTTGTACGGGTCGGCGTCGCCGGCGGGCTTCGCATCCTTCTTGAGATCGGCGATGCGCGCGTCGTCGGCGGCCGCTCGGGCGAGGAGGTTGTCGAGGCGCAGCGCCTCCTCGGGGACGGCGTCGGCGATGAACTCGAGGCTCGGGGTCAGCCGGATCGTCAGACCCTTGCCGACCTCGGAGCGGATGAAGCCCTTCGCGGATTCGAGCGCCTTGGCCGTCGACTCGAGGTCGGCGCCGTCACCGTAGACGGTGTAGAAGATCGTCGCGTGCTGGAGGTCGCCGGTGACGCGGACATCGGTGACGGTGACGAAGCCGAGCCGGGGGTCCTTGAGCCTGCGTTCGATCGTGCTCGCGACGATGACCTTGATCTGGTCGGCGATCTTGCGTGCGCGGGTTGCGTCTGCCATGTGGTGTCCTTTGTCGTGGCCGGTCGGGTGCCGGTGAGTGCTGGGAAGAAGTCTATAAGGAGCGAAGCGGCCGGTGCGTGATCGCACCGGCCGCTTGGCCAATCAGCTCACGAGAGCGTCAGTCGCGCGGCTTCTCGCGCATCTCGAAGGTCTCGATGATGTCGCCGACCTTGAGGTCGTTGAAGCTGCCGAGTCCGATGCCGCACTCGTAGCCTTCGCGGACCTCGGTCGCATCGTCCTTGAACCGCCGCAGCGATTCGACCTTGAGGTTGTCGCCGATGACCACGCCGTCGCGGGTGACCCGCGCCGCCGAGTTCCTCGTGATGACCCCGTCGCGGACGATCGAACCGGCGATGTTGCCGAACTTCGAGGACCGGAAGACCTCGCGGATCTCCGCCGAGCCCGTCTGGACCTCTTCGAACTCGGGCTTGAGCATGCCCTTGAGCGAGTTCTCGATGTCGTCGATCGCCTGGTAGATGACCGAGTAGTAGCGCACGTCGACGCCTTCGCGGTCGGCCAGGTCGCGGGCCTTGGCCTCGGGTCGGACGTTGAAGCCGATGACGATCGCGTTGTCGACGGTGGCGAGGTTGATGTCGTTCTCCGTGATCGCACCGACGCCGCGGTGGATGATCCGGAGGTCGACCTCGTCGCCGACGTCGATCTTGAGCAGCGAGTCCTCGAGCGCTTCGACGGCACCGGAGACATCGCCCTTGAGGATGAGGTTGAGCATGTCGACCTTGCCCTCGGCGAGTGCCTTGGTGAAGTCCTCGAGGCTGATCCGCTTGCGGCCGCGGGCCTGGGCGGCGTTGCGCTCGATGGCGTCGCGCTTCTCCGCGATCTGGCGTGCGGTGCGGTCGTCATCGGTGGAGATGAACGAGTCGCCGGCGCGCGGGACCGAGGAGAGTCCGAGCACCTGGACGGGACGCGAGGGTCCCGCCTCGGAGACGGAGTTGCCGTTCTCGTCGAACATCGCACGCACACGGCCGAACGCGGTGCCGCAGACGATCGCATCGCCCTGGCGCAGCGTGCCCGACTCGACGAGGACGGTCGCGACGGCGCCGCGGCCCTTGTCGAGCTTCGCTTCGATCGCGATGCCGCGGGCTGCCTTGTTCGGGTTCGCCCGCAGGTCGAGCGCGGCGTCCGTGGTGAGCAGGACCGACTCGAGGAGCTCGTCGATGCCCTCGCGCTTGAGCGCGGAGATCGGGACGAACATCGTGTCGCCGCCGTACTCCTCGGCCACGAGGTTGTACTCGGTGAGCTGCTGCATCACCTTGGCCGGGTTGGCGCCGTCCTTGTCGATCTTGTTCACCGCCACGACGATCGGCACATCCGCCGCCTGAGCGTGGTTGAGCGCTTCGATCGTCTGCGGCATCACACCGTCGTCGGCGGCGACCACGAGGATCGCGAGGTCCGTCGACTTCGCACCGCGGGCACGCATGGCGGTGAACGCCTCGTGACCCGGGGTGTCGAGGAAGGTGATGCGACGCTCGGAGCCCTCGTGCTCGACCTCGACCTGGTAGGCACCGATGTGCTGGGTGATGCCGCCGGCCTCACGGGCGACGACGTTGGCCGAGCGGATCGCGTCGAGCAGCTTCGTCTTACCGTGGTCGACGTGACCCATGACGGTGACGACCGGCGGGCGGGCGACGAGATCGTCGTCGTCCTCCTCGGCGGCTTCCGCATCGAGGTCGATGTCGAAGGTCTCGAGCAGCTCACGGTCCTCGTCCTCGGGTGAGACGATCTCGATCTTGTAGCCGAGCTCCTCACCGAGCACCTGGAAGGTGTCCTCGTCGAGGGACTGGGTGATCGTCGCCATCTCGCCGAGGTGGAAGAGCACCGTGACGAGGTTCGTCGGGTCGGTGTTGATCTTCTCGGCGAAGTCGGCCAGCGACGAGCCGCGGCGCAGGCGCAGCGGCGTCTCGCCGTCGCCGCGCGGAACCGTGACACCGCCGATCGACGGTGCCTGCATCTGCTCGAGCTCGGCGCGCTTGGCCCGCTTCGACTTCCGGCCCTTCTGGCGGGGACCGCCGCCGCGGCCGAACGCACCCTGGGTGCTGCCGCGACCGCGACCCGAACCGCGACCGCCGCCCGGGCCTCCGCCCGGTCCGCGACGTCCTGCCGGAGCGCCGCCGGGTGCGCCGGCGGGACCGCCGGGTCCACCGGCGGGAGCGTTGCCGCGGCCGCCTCCGCGTCCTCGGCCCGGAGCGGGCTTGTTGAGCGCGGAGTTCTTCATCATCGACGGGTTGGGGCGGGGGGCGCCGGGCCGAGGACCGGCTGCGCCTGCCTCACCGCTGGGGCGCGGAGGACGCTGGCCGGGCTTGGGCATGCCCTGCGAGTTCGCGAACGGGTTGTTGCCGGGACGCGCACCGCCCTGACCGCCCTGGCGGCCGCCGGGCTTCGGGGCACCTGAGCGTCCACCGGGCTTCGGCATGCCCTGCGAGGGAGCGAAGGGGTTGTTGCCGGGACGAGCGCTGCCCGCACCGCCCTGACGACCGCCGGGCTTCGGGGCACCGGGCTTGGCCGCACCCGGCTTCGGGGCTGCTGCGGGCTTCGGAGCCGCCGGACGTGCCGGGGCTTCGTCAGCCGCCGGGGCGGGCGCCTCGGCCGCAGGCTTCGCGGCAGGCTTGGGTGCCGACTTCGCCGCCGGCTTGGCAGCGGACTCGGACTTCGCCGCCGGCTTGGCGCCGGGCTTCGCTGCCGGCTTGGCAGCCGGAGCGCCGGGCTTGGCCGCGGCCTTTCCGGGCTTCGCAGCCGGCTTCTTGGTCGAATCGCCTCCGGCCTTGCCGCCGGCAGGCGCGGAATCGGCGAATGCCTCCTTCACCCGTCGCACGACGGGGGCTTCGAGCGTCGAGGAGGCGGACGAAACGAATTCGCCCATGTCCTTGAGTTTCTCGAGGACGATCTTGCTGGTTGTGCCGAGCTCTTTCGCGAGCTCATGGACACGGGGCTTTGCCACAGTTCTCCTGTCCGGGTTCCTTCCCGGTCAGGAAGAAACCTCATCAATGAAGAGCAGGTCTCATTACACTGCTCTCTCGAATTCCGGTGAGGGTGTCATCGCACGACACTCACTACTTGTCATCCATTCTTGGCTCACCCGTTCTGTCTGGGTTCGGTGTCCAGCTCCGGAAGGTCCGAAGCGGTGATCTTCGTCCGAAAGGCTCGGGCGAAAGGAGCGGATGTCCGCGCCTTCTCGAGGCACTTCGCATCCGGGTGCATCCAGGCCCCTCGTCCCGGCAGTGTCTTCGACACGTCGGGGACGATGGCCGGCCGCTCGTCGGGGCGATGCACGAAGCGCATGAGCTCGTCCCGATCCGCTGTCTGCCTGCAGGCGATGCACGTCCGTTGGGGTGCACTGCCAGCATTCACAGTCAACAATTCTACAGCACTTCCATTCCCGGTTCCGCCACCGGCGAACGTGGTCGGGATCACGCCGAGGCGTTCGGGCGCCTTGTCGGGACCGCAGCACGCCTCGCCGAGGCGGTCGCCCTCAGTCCTCGGCGACGATGTCGATCTTCCAGCCGGTGAGCTTCGCGGCCAGGCGCGCGTTCTGGCCCTCCTTGCCGATCGCGAGCGAGAGCTGGTCGCGCGGGACCACGGCCCGGGACTCCTGGCTGCCGGCGTCGAGGATGTCGACGCGGGTGGCCTTCGCCGGGGAGAGGGCGTGGGCGACGAACTTCGCCGGGTCGTCGCTGTAGTCGACGATGTCGATCTTCTCCTGCCCGAGCTCGTTCATCACCGCGCGCACACGGGAGCCGAGTTCGCCGATGCACGAGCCCTTGGCGTTGACCCCGGGTTTCGTCGCACGGACCGCGAGCTTCGTGCGGTGGCCCGCCTCTCGGGCGAGGGAGACGATCTCGACGGTGCCGTCGGCGATCTCGGGCGCCTCAAGGGCGAAGAGCCGGCGGACGAGGTTCGGGTGGGTGCGTGAGACGGTCACCGAGGTGCCCTTGGGTCCCTTGTGGACGTCGGCGATGTAGACCCGCAGCCGGGTGCCGTGCTTGTACTCCTCGCCGGGCACCTGCTCGTGCGGGGGCAGCACCGCTTCGACCTCGCCGAGGTCGACCTGGACCATCTGCGGGTCCCGACCCTGCTGGATGGTGCCGGAGACGATCTCTCCCTCCCGCCCCTTGAAGGAGCCGAGCAGGGTTTCGTCCTCGACATCGCGCAGACGCTGGTGGATGACCTGGCGCGCGGTCTGCGCGGCGATGCGTCCGAAGCCTGAGGGGGTGTCGTCGAATTCGCCGATGGGATTGTCGTCGTTGTCGAATTCGACCGCCCAGATGCGCACCTCTCCGGTGGACTTGTCGAGTTCGGCACGGGCATCGGGCCACGCGCCCTCGGTCTTCTGGTAGGCAAGGAAGAGCGCCTGCTCGATGAGTTCGATCAGAGTGTCGAACGGAATCTCGCGCTCACGTTCGATGACGCGCAGAACATCGAGATCGATATCCATGGCCCTTATCCTCTCCGGCCCCAGGCGGTGCGGTCGTGCCGCTGACCGCCTGACGCATTGAATTGTCGGTGTTCACTTATCAGGCGAACCAGTGTATCGCAGTTGCCCTCACCGGAACTTCAGCTCCACCTGGGCCTTGACGATGTCGCTGAGGCCGACCGACCGCTTCTCCCGCCGGGCGGGGTCGGTGCCGCTGATCGCGTCGTCGGCGACCTCCTCGAGGTCGAGCTTGAAGCTCTCCTTCTTCGTGCTCACCTCGAGCCGGCGCCCGAGCGCCCGCCGGAAGTGACGCGGCTGTTCGAGCTTCCGGGTCGCTCCGGGGCTCGTCACCTCGAGCTGGTAGGGCTTGTCGCGGAAGACCTCCACGGAGTCGAGGGCATCGCCGACGATGCGCGTGGACTCAGCGATCTTGTCCATCGACATCGGCTCCGCGGTCGACTCGTCGAGGTCGACGACGACCGTGAGCGTGCGCCGCTGTCCCGCGGCGACGGCCTTGACGGTCTCGAGGTGGAACCCGGCCTCGGCCAGGGGCTCCCTCAGCAGCGCCTCGATACGTGCGACGTCCTCGTCCATGCTCTCTCCGTTCCTCTCGTGACGACTGCTGACCACACCGATCGGGAGCCGTCCCACCCTCGTTTCCGAGGGCCGCCGAGCCGGTCCCGTCACCGGTGCATCCCACCCTATGCGAGACCCCGGGCGAAGGTTAAGCATCCGCTACGATTGCCCTATGCGTTCTCCCCTCACCCGTCGTTCCGTCCTCATCGTCGGCGCGGCGGGGGCAGGGCTCGGCCTCCTCTCCGGGTGCGGACTGCGCCTCGACACTCCCCCGGAGATCCCGACGCTCGATGCCTCCCAGGAGCTGCGCAACCGCATCGCCCGGATCCTCGCCGAGGCGTCGGTGACCGACGGCGATCCCGAGACCGCCGGTGAGGACCTGCAGAAGCTCCGGGACGCGATCGGTCCCGTCTGGGCCCCGCCGAGCGAGCTCGCGACCGAACCTCCCCCCACGGAGCAGCCCCGTTCCTACCTCGATGCCGCCCAGGCGGTGTCCACGGCCGTCTTCGACGCCGTCTCCCAGCTCGGCTCGGGTCTCATCCCCGTCCTCACCGACGTCGCCACCGGGTGCGCGCTCACCGCGGGAACGGTGCGCGCTGAGATCCGCGAGGGTGCCGAGCAACGCCTCCGTGAGGCCTTCGCCGGTGCCGCCGACGATGCCCGAGCCACCCCCGCCGAGGCGGCCCCGGATTCCTCACCCGGTCAGGACGGCGGGGCGAAGGACTGGAACACGATCCTCGATCAGGCCCGCGCCGCCGCGTACGGCTACGAGCGCCTCGCCGTGCACTTCGATCGGAAGTCCCGAGAGCGGCAGAGCGCCCTCGACCGGCTCGAATCGCTCGGATCGCTGGTCGGAGAGATGCTCGAGAACCTCGGTGAGAAGGCGGCCGGCCCCGACGCCCCGGCCTGGAAGCTCGATCCGAGCCCGACGGATGCGGAGTCGGCCGCGCAGCTCGCCCTCTCCCTCGAGGACGCGGTCGCCGCCTCGCTGCTGCCGTGGCTGCGCACCGATCCGGCCGCGGCCCTGCGGGTGTGGGAGTCGGCGCGGGCCAGGGAGGCCTTCGCCGCACCGCAGCCGCTGCGCTACACCTATGACGCCGGGCCGGAGTCGCCGAAGGCCGGGACGTGAGGGTCCCGCCCGTCCTCTACCGGTCGACGCGCGACATCATCGGCACCGCGCGCACCGACGCCTGGGTCGCAGCCCTCGACTTCATGGCCCATGAGCTGGGTGAGCGGTGGAATCTGCGCTTCGACGAGGTCCCCGGCGCCCCCTGGGCCGGATGCGAGAGTCTCGTCATCCCCGTCCTCACCCAGGAGAACTACCAAGGCGTGCTTCGGTTCGCGGCCCCCACCTCGGCGCATACGGCCGCGCACGCGCAGGCGCTGCGGGCGCTGAAGATGTGGAACGGGCACGGAGCGGTGCGGGTGATCCGCGACGACCGCAGCTTCCGGGTCACCCTGCAGGAGCGGCTGCGGACGAAGGCGAACCTCTCCGTGCTCCCCCTCGCCGAGGTGCCGCCGGTGTGGGGTGCGCTGCAGAAGTCCCTCGAGATCCCCGCCGGGCCCGACTTCATGCGCGTCCAGGACATGGCCGCGGGCTGGCTGTCGACGTTCGAGGCCGATGCGACGCTGCTGAGCGGATGGTCGCAGACCGTGCGCGAGGACGCCCACGTCCTCGCGCATGCCCGCACCTGGATGCACACGCTGGCGACCTCGGAGGAGAACTGGCTCATCCACGCCGACCTCCACTACTACAACATCCTTGCCGGCAACCCCGACGCCTCGGGCGTCTCGACGTGGAAGGCGATCGACCCGCAGCCGCTGTCGGGGCCGACGGCGTACACGATCGCCCCCGTCCTGTGGAATCGGCTGACGGAGATCCCCTCCCGCATCCCCCGGGAGCAGGCGGCCTGGCTGCGCGGCTTCGCCGCCGACCTCGCCTACCACGCCGGCATCGATCCGCAGTACGGCATCGGTGCGGCGGTCGCCCGTGAGGTGACGAACATGTTCTGGTACCTCCGCTCTGCCCGGAACGGAACCCCGGAGTCCCTCGCCGACGCCGCGCGCTCCCTGTGGGTGGCCAGAGCGCTCACCGGTGCCGACGTCCTCGGCGTCGACGCGCACGCCCTCAAGGCCATCGGGTAGGCGCTTCAGCGGGTGGGCGCGCGGCGGCCCGACGAGGGGCGCGGTGACCAGCGCCCGGGCCGCCTGAGGCCCCGCTCCCCTACCGGATGAGGTCGGAGACGACGTCGTAGCCGAGCTTGAGGATCATCGCCGAGACCACGACGACGAAGACGATGCGCACGAAGCCCGAGCCCTTCGCGATCGCGGTGCGCGCCCCGATGATCCCGCCGACGACGTTGCCGGCGGCGACGACGAGGCCGAGCAGCCAGACGACCTGGCCGTCGGGGACGAAGTAGACGAGTGCCCCGAAATTCGTCGCCCAGTTGACGACCTTCGCCGTCGCCGAGGCCTGGAGGAACGAGAAGCCGATGATCGAGACGAAGGCGATGACGAGGAAGGACCCGGTGCCGGGGCCGAGCACTCCGTCGTAGACGCCGATGATGAGCCCGATGAGCCACGACAGCGCGTGATGGCGCTTCGAGGTCTCCCCGTAGCGGAGACTGACATCGGCGCCGAGGCTGGGGTTGAGCAGGGTGAACAGCCCCACCCCGATGAGGGCTGCGAGGATGCTCGGGGTGAAGAGACCTGCGGGGACGAGGGTCGCGAGCTTGGCCCCGAGGACGGCGCCGAGGAAGGCCGTGGCCGCGGCGGGGATCGTCGCGGACCGGTCAGGGGTGATCCGTCTGAGGTACGTCACCGCCGAGGCGGTCGTCCCCGCGATCGACCCGACCTTGTTCGTCGCGACCGCCTGGACCGGGGTCATTCCCGGGACGAGGAGGAGCGCGGGGAGCTGGATGAGTCCCCCACCGCCGACGACGGCGTCGATCCACCCGGCCAGGGCTCCCGCGGCGAGCAGCCACAGGAGCATGACGAGGGTGACGTCGATGCCGCCGGTGAGGACCTCGCTCATCGGCGCCCGGTCACGCCTTCGGTGCGGACTCGGCCTCGGCGCTCGCGGCGGCGGCCTCGGCGTCGTCGATCGCGGCCTCGATCGAGTCCTCGACGACGGCGGCGTCGCCGGCGGCGGCAGCCCGGGCGTAGGCGGCACGGACGTTCGCCACGGTGGTGGGGACCACCTCGGCGAGGGGAAGCTCACGCTTGTCGTCGGCGAAGCGGTCACGGACCTCGACGACCCCGTCGGCCAGTCCCCGGCCGACGACGATGAGCGTGGGGATGCCGATGAGCTCGGCGTCGGCGAACTTGAACCCGGGCGAGACCTTCGTGCGGTCGTCGAGGAGGACGCTGACCCCCTCGGCCTCGAGCTCGGCGGTGAGCGCCTCAGCCGCCTCGGCGATGTCCTCACCCTTGCCGGCGGCGATGATGTGGACGTCGGCCGGGGCCAGGTGCTGGGGCCAGAGGAGGCCCGCCTCGGTGTGGTACTCCTCGGCGATGCACGCCATGACCCGGGTGACGCCGAGGCCGTAGGAGCCCATCGTCACGGTCGCGGTCTTCCCGTTCTGGTCGAGGACGGTGAGGTCGAGGGCTTCGGCGTAGCGGCGGCCGAGCTTGAAGATCTGGCCGATCTCGACGCCGCGGGCGAGTTCGAGCGGTCCGGAGCCGTCGGGGGCGGGGTCGCCGATGACGACCTCGGCGGCCTCGATCGTGCCGTCGGCGACGAAGTCACGGCCGGCGACGAGGTCGAAGACGTGCTTGCCGTGCTCGTTGGCCCCGGTGATCCACCGGGTGCCGGGGACGATGCGGGGGTCGAGGAAGTACCGCAGCTTCGTCGAGCCCTCGAGGCCGAGGACCGGGTGCTCGAGGTCGAGGCCGGGGCCGATGTAGCCCTTGACGAGCTCGGGGTGCATCGCGAGGTCCTCCGCGGTGGCGGCCTCGAGGTCGACCTCGCCGGTGCTGAGCATCCCGGTTCCGGCGGCGCGGTCGAGGTCGACCTCGCGGTCGCCGGGCAGGCCGATGACGATGACCTCGCGGGTGCCGTCGGGGTGGGTGAGCGCGCAGACGACGTTCTTCAGCGTGTCCGCGGCGGTCCACTCGCGGTCCTCGCGGGGGTGGTCGGCGTTGGCGGCGGCGACGAGGGTCTCGATCGTCGGGGTGTCCGGGGTGTCCTCGACATGGGCGGCGGGGATGCCGTCGAACGGGATCGGATCGGGGACGATCGAGGTCACGGCCTCGACGTTGGCGGCGTACCCGCCGGCCGAGCGGACGAAGGTGTCCTCGCCGACTTCGGAGGGGTAGATGAATTCCTCGGTGCCCGATCCGCCCATCGCACCCGGGGTCGCCTTGACCGGCAGGCAGGGCAGGCCGAGGCGGGCGAAGGCGCGGAGGTAGGCGACCCGCATCGCCTCGTAGGAGGCGTCGAGTCCGGCGTCGTCGATGTCGAAGGAGTACGCGTCCTTCATGATGAACTCGCGCCCGCGGAGGAGACCGGCGCGGGGGCGGGCCTCGTCGCGGTACTTCGTCTGGATCTGGTAGAGCGAGAGCGGAAGGTCCTTGTAGGAGGAGTAGAGGTCCTTGACGAGGAGGGTGAAGAACTCCTCGTGCGTGGGCGCGAGGATGTAGTCGTTCTTCTTCCGGTCCTGGAGGCTGAAGAGGTCGGGACCGAAGGCCTCCCAGCGCCCGGACTGCTTGTACACCTCGGCGGGCAGGAGGGAGGGGAAGTGGACTTCCTGCGACCCGGCGCGGGCCATCTCCTCGCGCACGATCGCCTCGATCTTCCCGAGCACGGCGAGTCCGAGCGGCAGCCACGTGTAGATGCCGGGGGCCGAACGGCGGATGTAGCCGGCGCGGTGGAGGAGCTTGTGGCTGGCGACTTCGGCGCCGACCGGGTCTTCCTTCTGGGTCCGGACGAACAGCGACGACATGCGCAGGGCCATGGGCGTATCTCCTTGGGCGACTCGGGTGACAGATCGAAGACTATCCGCCCGCGTGCGCGTGCGTCCATTCGCCTGGCCGTCCCCGTCCGGCGGTGCGAGTCCGACAGGTGAGCTGGACCGTTTTCTCCGGTGGATCGGGAGCCAACTAGACTGGTCAGCGCTGTCGATTCCGTTGACCCGATCGTGAAGAGCATGCCTGACACCACCCAGCTGTCCCAGTTCCCCCGGCCCTCGGTCGCCGTCGACACTGCCGTCCTCTGCCCCGTGCCCGACCGTGGGCTCCACGTGCTCCTCACCCTCTCCCGCGACGGACGCTGGCAGCTTCCCGGGTCGATCCTCCGACCGCAGGAGCGTCTCGCCGAGGCGGTCGCCCGGTGCCTGCGGGAGAAGGCTCAGCTCGTCGACCGCTCCCCCGTCCAGCTCCACGTCTTCGACCAGCCCGACCGCGACGATCGGGGCTGGGTGATCTCCGTGGCCCACCTCGACGTCCTCTCGGCCGCCGATGTCGGACTCGGTGAGAGCGCCGACGACGGGAGCGTCGCCGGTGGGGACGAGGGCGTGCCCCGCAAACTCGTGCCCGTGCACACGGTCGCCGAGCTCAGCGACGAGCACCAGGAGATCGTCCGCGTCGCCGTCCACCGGCTCCGCGCCCTCCACGAGCGCACACCCGACCCCTTCGGGCTGCTGCCCGAGGAGTTCTCGCTGCGTCAGCTGCGCAGCCTCCACGAGGTCGTCGCCGGCGAGGAGCTGCAGGCCGATACGTTCCGCCGCACGATGCTGCCGCTGCTCGACGCCACCGGCCGCGCGGTCACCCAGGGGCGGGGCCGGCCGGCGCAGACGTTCACGAGGCGCTCGGAGATCGCCCTGCGGCAGGACTCCAGGGGCGGTCTCGACGGGCCGGGAGTCGGCATCCATGCGCAGTGAGGGCGGTTGCCGTGGACATTGACCGGACACCGGGCGCGACGGTGCGCATCGACGTGTGGCTGTGGACCGTGCGGATGTTCAAGACCCGCAGCCTCGCCACCCAGGCGTGCCGGGGCGGCCACGTCCAGGTCGACGGGCAGCGGGTCAAGGCCGCGCAGAAGGTGACGATCGGCCAGGAGGTGCGGGTGCGCAAGGCGGGCACCGAGTTCGTCTGGAGGATCACCGGCATCCTCCCGACGAGGCCGGGGGCCGCGATCGCCGTCGGCGCCTACGAGGATCTCACCCCGGCCCCCGACCCTGCGCTGCGCGGGTTCGTCCCCAAGCGCGACAAGGGGCTGGGACGGCCGACGAAGAAGGACCGCCGGGACCTCGACCGGCTCCGCGGCCGCCGCCCCGAGCGCTGATCTCAGCAACCCTCCGGGCGCTGCGCGTCAGTACATCACGGTCGCGAAGGTGCCGACCTGGTCGAAGCCGACGCGCCGGTACATCCGCAGCGCCGCCTCGTTGTAGTCGTTGGCATAGAGGCTCACCGTCGGGTGCCCGGCAGCGCGGGTCTGGACGACGACGGCGGCCATGCCTGCGGCACCGAGTCCCTGGTTGCGCGCCTCGGGGTGGACCCACACGCCTTGGACCTGGACGATCCGGGGTGAGCGGATGCCGATGTCGGCTTTGAAGAGGACCTGTTCGGTACGGTCGGTGGCCGGCCACCTCGGCGCGGGCTGGCCGGAGGGCAGGGAATCGGAGATGCGCACGAACGAGTTCCCGCCGCGGATGATGCCGCGCACCCGCGCGAGATAGCTCGACTCCCCGCCTTCGATGGGCGAGAAGCCGACTTCCTTGGTGAACATGTCGACGCTGGCGGGGAACACCGTCGGCAGCTGGTCGACGGTCGCGAGGCGGACGTCCGGGTCGGGGTCGACGAGCGGATCGGAGCTGATCGCGAGCAGGGGCTGGCGTCCCCGCACCCCGCGCGGCCTCCCCCACTTCAGCCGGGAGTCGAGGTCCATGATGACCTCGCGCCGGCCGATGAGGGAGCATGACGACCGGCCGTCGGCGTTGAGCTTGCGCGCGAGCACCTCGTTCGTCGCCGGCGTGGCTGCGACCGGGATGATGTTCCCGCCCACCCAGTACGCGGCGACCGGCCGGTCACCGTCGAAGACCCCGTAGAGGGCTCCCGCCGGGGACCCGGTCTGCGCGGTGCCGGTGACGTTGAGGAGCGCGAGCAGGTAGACGTTCTCGCACGGATTGAGGGTCAGCTGGCTCTTCAGCCACGCGGTGTGCCGATGCCCGAGTGGAGCGATTCTCAACACATCGGGATCTCTCAGCCGACGACGACTTCCGGCGGACCGGAGGGAACGTCGGAGTCCTCAGCGATGCGCATGGCCTCTTCGATGAGCGTTTCGACGATGAGGGACTCGGGCACGGTCTTGATGACCTCGCCCTTGACGAAGATCTGTCCCTTCCCGTTGCCGGAGGCGACTCCGAGGTCGGCCTCGCGGGCCTCACCGGGTCCGTTGACGACGCAGCCCATGACGGCCACGCGCAGCGGCACCTCCATGCCCTCGAGTCCGGCGGTGACCTTCTCGGCGAGCGTGTAGACGTCGACCTGGGCCCGACCGCACGAAGGGCAGGAGACGATCTCGAGCTTGCGCGGCTTGAGGTTGAGGCTCTCGAGGATCTGGTTGCCGACCTTGACCTCTTCGACCGGGGGCGCGGACAGCGAGACCCGGATCGTGTCGCCGATGCCCTTCGACAGCAGGGCGCCGAAGGCCGTGGCCGACTTGATCGTGCCCTGGAAGGCGGGGCCGGCTTCGGTGACGCCGAGGTGGAGGGGCCAGTCGCCGCGTTCGGCGAGCATCTCGTAGGCCCGGACCATGATCACCGGGTCGTGGTGCTTGACGGAGATCTTGAAGTCGTGGAAGTCGTGCTCCTCGAACAGCGAGGCCTCCCACACGGCTGACTCGACGAGCGCCTCTGGGGTGGCCTTGCCGAACTTCTCCATGATCCGCTTGTCGAGCGATCCGGCGTTGACGCCGATGCGGATCGAGGTGCCCGCGTCCTTGGCCGCGGCCGCGATCTCCTTGACCTGGTCGTCGAACTTGCGGATGTTGCCGGGGTTGACGCGCACGGCCGCGCAGCCGGCGTCGATCGCGGCGTAGACGTACTTCGGCTGGAAGTGGATGTCGGCGATGACGGGGATCTGCGACTTCTGGGCGATCGCGGGCAGAGCGGCGGCGTCGTCGGCTGACGGGCAGGCGACGCGGACGATGTCACAGCCCGAGGCGGTGAGCTCGGCGATCTGCTGGAGGGTCGCGTTGATGTCCGTCGTCGGCGTCGTCGTCATCGACTGCACGCTGATCGGGTAGTCGGAGCCGACTCCCACCTTCCCGACGTGGATCTGCCGGGTCTTCCGCCGAGGTGCGAGGACGGGAGGCGGGGGCGCTGGCATTCCGAGGTTGACCGATGTCACGAAGACGATCCCTTCATTTCGGCTGTCGGCGGCTGGATCGCAGCCGCCTCGGCCCGATAGTACGAGTCATTCTCATTGTAGGTCGATCGGTGCGTCCGCGACCGGTCGCCCCCGGTGGGATCCCTCACGACCTGGGCGTTGCCTGTCAGCGCCGCGCGGTCCGCACCGGCCCCGACCCCGTCGTGTCAGTGCCGGATGAGACACTGATCACATGGACGAACAGGCGCAGGCGGAGAGCATGACGATCGCCCCGGTGCGCCCGGACCTCGACGTCATCGCCGACCGGCTCCACCGTGCCGAGCGGGAGCTCTCGGCCGTGGGCGGGGAGATGGCGTTCGGCATCGTCGTGAGGAACGGACCCGGTCACGCCGAGGCGAAGCTGACCAACCCGTACCGTCCCTTCCGGATCGCCTCGATGACGAAGTCGTTCACCGCAGCGGTCATGGGCTCGCTCGAGAACGGCGGGCTCAACTACGACTATCCGATGTACTTCCTGGTCCCCGACCTCAAGGGCACCGCCGTCGGCGAGCTCACCGCCCGCGAGTGCCTGACCATGGGAACGGGATTCGGCAGGGACGACCCGTGGGCGGACCGGATGGAGTCGATGAGCCGCTTCGACTTCCTCACCTTCCTCCAGCGCCCGCTCGTGCCCATCGCTCATCCCGGCACCGGATTCGAGTACTGCAACCTCGGCTACGCGCTCCTCGGTCTCGCCGCGGAGTCGGTGACCGACCGCACGTTCCCGGAGATGGTGACCACCGAGGTGACCGGACCCCTGCAGATGCCCCGCACCGGTTTCGATGTCGCCGACTTCCCCGACCTCGTCCCCGGTCTGCGCATCGACCGGCTCGGCAGAGCGCACAGACTGACCCCGACGCGGCCGGGCGCCTTCTCGGCGATCGGCGGCATGGTCTCGACAGCCCACGACATCTGCCAGTGGATGACCATCCACATGGACGCCCTCGACGCCGAGGCGAACACGGCACCGGGTGCGTGGTCGCACGTGCTCGCCGCGAACCAGCGGCCGCACCGTCCGATCGCCGTCGAGACGAGCCGGCTGCACACCGAGGAGGTCCACTACGGCTACGGCCTCATGCACCGGCAGGACTCCCGCTTCGGCCGTGTCCTCTGCCATTCCGGCGGCTACCCCGGATACGGCTCGCACATGCGGTGGTTCCCCGACCTCGGCTTCGGCATCGTCGTCCTCGGCAACACGACCTATTATCCGGCCGAGCGCATCGTCCGCGACGCCGTCGACGCCGCGTGGCTGACCGCCATCGGTCGCGCCGAGGAGAACCCTCGCCTCCGCCGGGACGAACCCGTGACACGGGCCTCACCCGTGCTCGAGCGTGAGACCGCACCTGCCCCGACGCACCCGCTGCCGCCGGGTCCGCGCACCGGACGCACCGTCCTCGGTGCCGTGGCCGCGACCCTGACGTGGGATGACGCGTTCGCCGATGCGCACTTCGCGGTGAACATGGACCTCGACGAGCCACGACAGGAGAGGAGGGAGCGCACCGCAGCCTGGCTCGAGTCGCACCGGGTCGATGCGACCCGACCAGTCACCGTCGACGACCTGACGATGGAGACCCGACTGCTCGGAACCGTCACCGTGGCAGAGGGGGCAGCGATCACCGTTCGGCTCGACCACCTCGGCGATGTCCAAGCGATCACCCTGAGCGAGTGAGCACCTGAGCAGGCAGCGCCGGCCGACCTACCCGGCCGAACGGAAGATCGCGTCGAGGGTGATCGGCTTGACGAGGTCGACGTAGACGAGGAGTGCCGTCATGGCGAGCATGAGGCTGATGACGACGTAGGTGAGCGGCAACAGCTTCGCCGTGTCGAAGGGCCCGATCTTCCCGCGTCCGCGCCACCGGTTGATCCGCCGCCTCGCCCCTTCGTAGAGGGCGACGGCGATGTGCCCGCCGTCGAGCGGCAGCAGGGGGATCATGTTGAACGCGAAGAGGAAGATGTTGAGGGAGCCGAGGACCCCGAGGCCGAGCTGCGCCTTCTCGACGACCTGGAGCTCATCGGTGGAGACGATCTCGCCGGCGACGCGGCCGACGCCGACCATGCCGACGAGACCCTCGGCGTCACGCTCCTTCGCACCGGTGGCGACCTGCGCGATGTCGACGAGCTTGACCGGGAGGGTGACGATGGCCTTGAACACGCCGGTGACCTGATCCCACACGGCGCCCGGGAACTCCGCCAGCGGCAGGGGCTGACGCTCCTGGACCGGCCCGATGCCGAGGAAGCCCTCGGTCACGGTCTGCGGGCTGCCGTCGGGGTTCGTCAGCGGACGCCCCCGGTCGTCGACGCGGGGACGCTCGTGGGCGATGATCGGCACGGACACCGCCTGCGCCTGCCCGTCGCGGACGAAGTCGACGTCGACGCGCTGGCCGGCGTGGTCCTTGATGACCGAGGAGAGCTCATCCCAGTTCTCGGTCGGGACACCTGCCACCGCGGTGATCTCGTCGCCGGGCTCGAACCCGGCCTCCCACGCGGGGGTGAGCTGATCGCCGGGCTGGCATGAGTTCTGCTGTGATGCGGGTCGCTCTGCCGCCTCCGAGGCGGGCACCGCGCACTCGACGACGGTGGCGACCGTCGTCGTCGGCGTCATCACCCCGATGCCCATGAGCGAGATCGCCATGATGATGATCCCGAGGACGAGGTTGACGAAGGGCCCGGCGAACATGACGACGAGGCGCTTGGGCACGCTGAGCGCGTAGAACGTCCGATGCTCCTCCCCCGGTGCGATCTCGTCGTTCGACATCTCCCGGGCATCGGCCATCGTGTTCTCGAACAGCCGGCCCTTCCGCTTCCTTGGGCGCCGCTCGGCATCGCCGAGCATGTCCTCATCGGTGACCCGGCCCTCATCCGGCACCGTGTCCGGGGCGAGCTCCGCACCCTCGCCGAGGCGGTCGTCCGACTGTGCGGCAGCGCCGTCGGTCCGCCCGGCGACGGCCGGCTCGCCCACCCGCTGCTTCGTCGCCTCGAGCGGCGGGTACATGCCGGGCATCGCGATGAACCCGCCGAGCGGCAGGGCCTTGACCCCGTACTCGGTCTCACCGCGGCGGAACGAGAACAGGGTCGGCCCGAAGCCGACCATGTAGTGGGTGACCTTGACCCCGAACCGCTTCGCCGGGGTGAGATGACCGAGCTCGTGGAGCGCGATCGAGATCGAGATGCCGATGAGGAAGAGGACGATCCCGAGGATGAAGAGGACGACCGTCATCGCCTCACCTCGCTCGACCGCCCGGCGGCGACGACCGCGGGCTGAGCGTCGGGCTGTGCGTCACCGGTCTGTGCGGCGACGTGATCGCGCGCGAACCCACGGGCCCACGCGTCGGCGGCGAGCACGGTCTCCACGCTGTGTTCAGAGGCCGGCTCGTGGGCGGCCAGGGCCCGTTCGAGACCCGAGTCGATGCCGGTGAACGGAATGTCGCCGGCGATGAATGCCTCGACGAGGACCTCGTTGGCGGCATTGAACACCGCAGGGTAGCTCCGGGCCCGTTTCCCCGCCTCGATCGCGAGGCTGAGCGCGGGAAACGCGACATGGTTGACCGGTTCGAACGACCAGTGCATGGGCTGACCCCAGTTGTTCGGCACGGCACCCGAGGGGATCCGGCGGGGGGTGCCGTCATCCTGGGTGCCTAGGGCGTAGGCGATGGGCAGCCGCATGTCCGGAGGGGAGATCTGGGCGATCGTCGAGGCATCGGTGAACTCGACCATCGAGTGGATCTGGCTCTGCGGGTGGACGACGACCTCGATGTCGTCGAAGTCGATGCCGAAGAGCAGATGGGCTTCGATGACCTCGAGCCCCTTGTTGACGAGCGTCGCCGAGTTGATCGTGATCATCGATCCCATCGACCACGTCGGATGCTTGAGCGCCTGGGCCGGGGTGACGCGGCGCAGCGCTTCCCGGGTCATGCCACGGAAGGGCCCGCCCGAGGCGGTGATGACGAGCCTGGCGACCTCGCCGTGCGTGCCAGAGCGCAGGGCCTGCGCGATCGCCGAGTGCTCGCTGTCGACAGGGATGAGGCGGGCGCCGGTGCGCTCGGCGGCGTCGAGGACGAGGGAACCGCCGATGATGAGTGACTCCTTGTTCGCCAGGGCGACGTCGGTGCCGGCCTCGAGCGCCGCGAGCGTCGCGCCGAGTCCGGCGGCTCCGGTCACGGCATTGAGGACGATGTCGGCCGACCGGCTCGCGACCGCCTCGGCGGCGGTCTCCCCCAGATGAATCTCACGAACGGGATCATCGATTCCGCGGTCTGCGGCGAGTTCGGACAACCGTTTCCGCACGTCGTCCTCACCGCCGGCGGGAGGAGAGGTCAGCCCGATGACGGGGACGGAGAAGTCGAGCGCCTGGGTGAGCAGAAGGTCGACCTGGGACCCTGCGGCAAGGCCGACGACTGCGAAATCCGTTGCGTTCTCGGCCAGTACGTCGAGGGCCTGAGTGCCGACCGACCCGGTCGACCCGACTACAATGACATTACGTTCGCTCACGCCTACCGATGATGCCAAAGTTCTCTGGGAAATGACTCGACAAGGGACTTCTCGGCGTGGGCGGAGCACACCAGATCAAAGGCGAGAGAGGTATAGATGAGTGCAACGATGAGCCCCGACGAGATCCTGGGACTGGATTCGGTCTTCGACGCCGACGACCTCGAGTTCGCGCACGTCGTCCGCAAGTGGCTCGACGAGAACGTCCGCGAGAAGATCGGCGACTACTTCCTCGATGCGACGATTCCCGCTCGTGAACTCGCTGAGGGCCTCGGGGAGCTCGGCGTCCTCGGCATGCACCTCGAGGGCTACGGCTGCGGCGGGTCGACCGCCACCCAGTACGGTCTCGCCTGCCGTGAGCTCGAGGCCATCGACTCGGGTCTGCGCTCCCTCGTCTCCGTCCAGGGGTCGCTCGCGATGTTCGCCATCCACCGCTACGGTTCGGAGGCGCAGAAGGAGGAGTGGCTGCCGAAGATGGCCGCCGGCAAGGCACTCGGCTGCTTCGGACTCACCGAACCCGACGTCGGCTCGGACCCCTCGGGCATGAAGACGACCGCCCGCAGGGACGGTTCCGACTGGATCCTCAACGGTTCGAAGATGTGGATCACGAACTCACCCGTCTCCGACGTCATGGTCGTGTGGGCGAAGACGGAGGAGACCGACGACAAGGGCCGTCCGGTCATCCGCGGCTTCGTCGTGCCGTCGGACACCGAGGGCGTGCAGACCCCGGAGATCCACCGCAAGATCTCCCTGCGGGCCTCGATCACCGGTGAGATCGTCCTCGACAACGTCCGCCTGCCCGAGGATGCGATGCTGCCCGAGGCCAAGGGCCTCAAGGCTCCGCTCTCGTGCCTGTCGGAGGCGCGCTTCGGCATCGTCTTCGGCGTCACCGGTGCCGCCCGCGACGCTCTGCTCTCGGCGATCGAGTACACGGGCACCCGGATCCAGTTCGATCGCCCGATCTCCTCATTCCAGATCTCGCAGCAGAAGCTCGCGAAGGCCTTCGGCCAGTACTCGCAGATCACGCTGCTCGCCGCTCACCTCGGTGAGCTCAAGGACTCCGCGAAGGGCGTGCGCCCCGAGCAGATCAGCCTCGGCAAGATGGTCAACGTCGACACGGCGATGAACGTCTGCCGGGACCTGCGTGCGCTCTTCGGCGGTTCGGGGATCACGAGCGAGTACCCGCCGCTGCGCCACGCGGTCAACCTCGAGACCGTGCTCACCTACGAGGGCACCCATGAGGTCCACCAGCTCACGCTCGGCCGGGCCCTCACCGGGATCAACGCCTTCGCGAACTGAGGTCGACGCCGGTCGGCGTCCTCGACCGGCGCACCTGGTCATCCGACCGGTCGCTTCCGCCCCGCCCTTGTGCGCCGCCATCGGCGCCGAGGCGCGGGGCGGTCGCCATTCACCCCTGTCGGCGGAGGAATTCCTCGAGCCAGGGCAGGCTCTCAGCCGCGCTGAGGGGACCGTCGTTCGTGAGGACGAGGGTCTGAGACGGGTCGAGCGCGGCGACCTCGGCGGATTCGACGCGGGAGTCGCGCATCGCCTGGTCGAGGTTCGCGGTCTCCCCCGCGATGCTCACACCGACGCCCTCGAAGCGCGAGCGCACGACCTTGACCGAGGCCCGTCCGGGTTCAATCGGGTCGGCGTCGATGCCGACGATGCGCACCTCGGCGGGGTCGGTCTCCGAACCATCTGTGCGGGCGTCGACGACGACACCGAGGCGCATCGCAGCAAGCACACTGAGCGCCCGGGCGACAGCAGGGACATCGGCGTCGACGCGCACCCTGCTCGTCCCGGTGTCGACTCCCATCGTCCGGAGGATTCCGGCGAGTTTCGCGCTGCGGTCGAGCGCCTCGGCGCGGTCGAGTTCGACGGGCACGGCGAGTGCCTTGAGCAGGCGCGGATCGGTGACCTCGCGCCCGTCGATGAGGGGCGCGTCCGGGACGTCCCCGGTGATGACGGTGTCGTCGGTCCGACCGAGGACGATCGGGTAGTCGAGGATCTCGAAGACCGGGTTGAGGGTGCCGGGAGTCCCGTCACCGGGCTTGGTGAACCAGTGGAAGTCAGTCAACGGAGGCCATCACCTCGACGACGCGGTCGATGAAGGCATCGACCTGATCCTCGTCGTAGGCCTTGTTGCCCTTCGCGGTCTTGAACAGGACCCTGCGGACCTGGTCGACGCTCATCGCCACGCCCTGCGTGAAATAGGCGTTGACCTTCTCGCACATGTCGTCGACCTGGGCGATGTCGTAGCCGATGACGCCGGCGGGCGGGCTGTCGAAGCGCTCCCCCGCCTCACGGACGAGGCGTCCCCGCAGGGACGCGGCGACGCGGGTGAGCTCCTGCACCCAGGCGTCCTGTCCGGACTGGGCGATGAGGCGGTCGCGGGCCTGCTTGGCGAAGGCGTCCTCGAGGCGGTCGAGGGCGGCGTCGACGACGGCGACGTGGTAGCCCTTGCGGACGAGGTCGAAGCCGACCGTGCGCACGGCACGGGAGTCGAGGTCGCCGGGCTGCGGCGTGGGTCGTTCGAATGACTCGCGTGCCCTCTTGAAGAAGCTGTCGACCTGCTTCGGGTCGTAGCCGTTCTTCCAACCGGACATGCGGGGGAACGTCGTGTCCGCCATGATTCCTCCGTACAGAGTGTGTCGTTTCCACCATGATAGTTCGAGCATCGGTGGTCCGCCGCAGTCACTGCGGCGCGAAGTGTCGGTGGCTCGGGCCCGGGTCGGGTCCGGCCTCGGCCGAGTCAGGCGTCAGTCGGCGGCGGCGAGCTGTCCGCAGGCACCGTCGATGTCGGAGCCGCGGGTGTCGCGGATCGTCGTCGGAACGCCGGCGTCGACGAGCCGGCGGACGAACTCGTCGGCGACGGCCGGGTCCGAGGCCGTCCACACGGATCCCGGGGTCGGGTTGAGCGGGATCGGGTTGACGTGCACCCAGCCGCGGCCGCGGGCGTTGAGCTTCTTCGCGAGCAGATCCGCCCGCCATGCGTGGTCGTTCATGTCCTTGATGAGCGCGTACTCGATGCTCACCCGGCGACCGGTGACCTGGTAGTAGTTGAAGGCCGCGTCGATCGCCTCGTCGGCCTTCCACCGGGTGTTGACCGGGATCATCTCGTCGCGCAGCTCGTCATCGGGGGCGTGGAGGCTGAGCGCGAAGGTTACGGGGATGTCCTCGGCGGCGAGCTTGTTGATGCCCGGCACGAGCCCCACGGTCGAGACGGTGATCCGCCGCGCCGACATGCCCAGGCCCTCGGGCGCGGGGGCGACGAAGCGGCGGACCGCGTTCATCACCCGCTTGTAGTTGGCCAGGGGTTCGCCCATGCCCATGAAGACGATGTTCGTCACCCGTTCCGGTCCTCCCGCCGAGGCGGCCGCCGGGTCGGTCGCGGACTCGCCGGGGGTCTCGCCCTGCTCCTCGTCGGCTTCCGCACCGAGGGCGACCTCGTCGTCGGCGTCGGCGCTCGGCTTGGACGGTGCGAGTTCACCGGCGGCGATGGCCTGGTTGGCGCGGATGACCTGTTCGACGATCTCGGCCGTCGACATGTTCCGGGTCAGACCCTGCTGGCCGGTGGCGCAGAACGGGCAGTTCATCCCGCAGCCGCACTGGCTCGAGACGCACAGTGTGATGCGGTTGCGGTAGCGCATGAGGACGGATTCGACGAGCGCACCGTCGAAGAGACGCCAGAGGAATTTGATCGTGTCGCCGTTGCCTGTCGTCAGGCGCCTGACCTCGGTGAGCAGCGGAGGGAAGAAGCGCTCTGCAAGGGGTGCGCGCAGATCCTTGGGCAGGTCGGTCATCGACTCGACGTCGGTGTGGTAGCGCGTGAAGTAGTGGGTGGAGAGCTGCTTGGCGCGGAAGGCGGGAAGACCCATCTCGGTGACGGCGTCGATGCGCTCGTCCATCGTCATGTCCGCGAGGTGCTGCTGGGGTTGGGCGACGCGGGGGGACTTGAAGTTGAGCAGCGGGCGACCGTCGCGCATCGGGGTCGTCGACGTCGTCCCGTCGGCGTGTTCGACGACGGGCCTGACCTGTCTGCTTCCGGCTGGAGGTATCACTCCCCCATTGTCTCATGCCGGTCCCGGCGACGCTGTGTGGTCGGGGACACCCGAACTTTCGACCGCCTCGGCGAGGGGATGCGACGACCGGGCGGCCGTCCCAGCCTCACATGAAGCCGGGGAGGAAGGAGAAGAGGACGAGGGCGACGGGCGCGGTCGGGAGGATCGAGTCGAGGCGGTCCATGACGCCGCCGTGACCGGGCAGCAGGGTGCCCATGTCCTTGAGGTGGAGGTCGCGTTTGATCATCGATTCGCTGAAGTCGCCGAGGGTGGCGAACGCGGGGATGACGACGCCGATGACGAGCCCGGTCCAGAACGGGGCGTCGAAGAGGGTGATCGCCAGCGTCGTGGCGACGGCCGTGGTGAATACGACGGATCCCAGGTAGCCCTCCCAGGACTTCTTCGGCGAGATCCGCGGGGCGATGGGATGCCTGCCCCAGAGCACGCCGAAGACGTAGCCGCCGATGTCGGAGGCGACGACGCTGGCAAGGAAGATGATGACGTAGAAGTTGCCGTTGGGCAGGGTGAGGAGATAGACGACGAAGCACGCCATGAGGCCGACGTACGTGAGCGCGAAGAGGGAGAGGGAGACGTCCTTGACCGCGTTCTTGCGCCGCTCGACCATCGTGAAGAGCATGACGGCCCCGGCGCTTGCGGCGAACGTCACCCACAGGGCCTCACGGCCGCCGAAGTACGTGGCGACGACCATGCAGGCCGCGGAGATCATCGTCGGGATGCGGGAGACGAGCGATCCGGACCGGGAGAGCGCGTTGGCGAGCTCCCACATCGCGGCGACGATCGCGATGAGGATGATGAAGAGGAAGGTTTCGGGAAGGAGGATCAGCGAGGCGAGCACGATCCCGCCGATGAGGAGGCCGATCCCGATCGCCGCCGGGAGGTTGCGGCCGGCCCGGCCGTAGTCCTTGGGTGCGGGCGCCGTCTCGACCTCGACCTCGACGGCAGCGGTCTCCTGCGTGAAGACCGTGTCGGTGCCGCGGAGGTCGCGCCGCTTCGGGAACGGTGTCGGCTCTGGGGTCGCCGCAGTCTCCCGATCCGACCCCTCGTCGGGGGTCGGATCGGAGGTGGGACGGTCGGGCCCGGTCAACGCGATCATCAGACCTCGAGGAGCTCGGCTTCCTTCTGGCCGAGCAGCTTGTCGATGGCGTCGACCTTCTTCTTCGTGATGTCGTCGAGTTCGGAGATCGAGCGGGTGACCTCGTCCTCGCCGGCTTCGCCGTCCTTCTTGATCCGCTCGAGGGTGTCCTTCGCGTGGCGGCGGATGTTGCGGATCGAGACCTTGCCGTCCTCGGCCTTGCCCTTGACGATCTTCACGTACTCCTTGCGGCGCTCCTCGGTGAGTTCGGGGAGGACGACGCGGATGACGTTGCCGTCGTTGGCGGGGTTGGCGCCGATGTCGGAGTTGCGCAGGGCGTTCTCGATGTCACCCAGGGTCCCGCGGTCGTAGGGAGTGACGAGGATCGTGCGGGCCTCGGGCGTCTGGAACGACGCGAGCTGCTGGAGCGGCGTGGGAGCGCCGTAGTAGTCGATCTCGATGTTCGCGAAGAGCGCGGGGTTGGCCCGGCCGGTGCGGATCGACGCAAAGTCCTCTTGCGTGAATTCCACGGCCTTGTCCATCTTCTCCCTGGCCTCTGCCAGTGTTTCTTCAATCACGAGACACTCTTTTCAGTCGATTGGAGCTGTGTGAACATTCTATGGGTCCGAGGTGGTTTTCTGCTGACCCGGACCGGTGCGGTGTGGGCTACTTGACCAGTGTGCCGATCTTCTCACCGGCGATGGCCTTGCGCAGGTTTCCCTCACCCTGCATGCCGAAGACGTGCATGGGAAGCCGGTTGTCCATGCAGAGGGAGAACGCGGTGGCATCGACGACTTTGAGACCCTTCTGGAGAGCCTCCTGGTAGGTGATCTCGTCGATCTTCGCAGCCGTCGGGTCGAGCTTCGGGTCGGCGGTGTAGACGCCGTCGACGCCGTTCTTGGCGATGAGGACCTCATCGGCGTGGATCTCGAGCGCGCGCTGGGCCGCGACGGTGTCGGTGGAGAAGTAGGGCAGACCGGCGCCGGCGCCGAAGATGACGACGCGGTTCTTCTCCATGTGGCGCATCGCCCGGCGCGGGATGTAGGACTCGGCGACCTGGGACATCGGGATCGCGGTCTGCACGCGGGTGTCGACGCCGAGCTGTTCGAGGAAGTCCTGCAGAGCGAGGCAGTTCATCACGGTTCCGAGCATTCCCATGTAGTCGGCGCGCGTGCGGTCCATGCCGCGCTGGGAGAGCTCGGCGCCGCGGAAGAAGTTGCCGCCGCCGACGACGATGCTCACTTCGACGTCCTCGACGGTGGGGGCGACTTCCCGGGCGACGGCAGCGACGACGTCGGGGTCGACGCCGATGCTGCCTCCGCCGAAGACCTCGCCGGAGAGCTTGAGGAGCACGCGGCGACGATGCGTGCGCACCGGTCGGCTGGCGTGGCTCGATTCGTGTACCGGGGTGGATGTCATGAGGTCCTTCTTCCATGCGTTCGGCGCCGCCGCAGGCAGCGCCGATCCGGGTGGTTCGTCTGGGTCAGTCTAGCGAAAACGGGGCCGGACCCATCGGTCCGACCCCGTCATCGGATCCTGTGGGAGTCCTCACGGACCCCCACAGCGATCACAAGCGGATCAGGCTCCCACGCGGTAGCGGAGGAAACCGGTCGCCTTGAGGCCGGCGGCCTCGAGGACCTTGCCCACGGTCTGCTTGGGATCCTTCGCGAATCCCTGGTCGAGCAGGCAGTTCTCCTTGAAGAAGCCGTTGACGCGGCCTTCGATGATCTTCGGCAGAGCCTGTTCCGGCTTGCCTTCGTTCTTCGCGGTGTCCTCGGCGATGCGGCGCTCGTTCTCGACGAGCTCGGCCGGGACGTCCTCACGCGAGAAGTACTTCGGCGCGAGGGCGGCGATGTGCACGGCGACGTCGTGCGCGACGGCCTGGTCGTCACCTTCGTAGGCGAAGAGAACACCGACCTGCGGGGGCAGGTCCTTGTTCGTGCGGTGGAGGTAGGACTCCACCTTCTGGCCTTCGAGACGACCGACGCGGCGCAGGTCGACCTTCTCGCCCAGGGCGGCACCGGACTCGGTGATGAACTGGGCGACGGTCTTGCCGTCGGCCTCGACCGAGAGCAGCGACTCGGCTGACTCGGACTTGTTCGACACGGCGAGTGCGAGGACTTCGTCGGCGAGGTCGATGAAGCGCTGCGACTTCGCGACGAAGTCGGTCTCCGAGTCGAGCTCGATCATGGTGCCGACGCCGCCGTCGACGAAGGTGGCGACGAGACCGTCGGAGGTGGCACGGCCTTCGCGCTTCGTGGCGCCCTTGAGGCCCTTCACACGGAGGAGCTCGATGGCCTTCGCCTGGTCGCCGTCGGCCTCATCGAGGGCCTTCTTGACGTCCATCATTCCGGCGCCGGTCTTCTCGCGCAGTTCCTTGATGTCAGCGGCAGTGTAGTTTGCCATTCTTTCTCCTAGTGGTGGTGGAGGTGAGTGAGATCAGGACTCGGTGGAGTCAGCGGCAGCGTCGGCGGCTGCGGCCTTGCCCTCGGCGTCCGCTGCCTTCGCATCGGCGTCGGCGACGGCACCTTCGGCGGCGGCGTCCGTCGCGTCGGTGGCGGTGGTCTCCTCGGACTGGGCCTCGGCTGCGGTGGCAGCGGCGGAGGCTTCGGTCGAGGCGGATGCGGCGTCGGCGTTCGCCTCGGCGGCGTTGCCCTCGAGGAGCTCGCGCTCCCACTCGGGCATCGGCTCGACGGCGGAGACGTTCTTCTCACCGGACTCGTCGTCGCCGGAGTGGCGGGCGATGAGGCCCTCGGCCACGGCGTCGGCGATCACGCGGGTGAGCAGCGAGACCGAGCGGATGGCGTCGTCGTTGCCCGGGATCGGGTAGGTGACGTCGTCGGGGTCGCAGTTGGTGTCGAGGATCGCGATGACCGGGATGCCCAGCTTCTTCGCCTCGTCGACGGCGAGGTGCTCCTTCTTCGTGTCGACGATCCACACAGCGGACGGGGTGCGCTGCATGTCGCGGATGCCGCCGAGGGTCTTCTCGAGCTTGTCCTTCTCGCGACGGAGGATGAGGAGTTCCTTCTTCGTGTGCGAGGAGCCCGCAACGTCGTCGAAGTCGATCTCTTCGAGTTCCTTCAGCCGGCGCAGACGCAGGGAGATGGTCTGGAAGTTCGTGAGCATGCCGCCGAGCCAACGCTGGTTGACATACGGCTGGCCGACGCGCTTGGCCTGCTCGGCGATCGATTCCTGGGCCTGCTTCTTCGTGCCGACGAAGAGGATGGAGCCGCCGTGGGAGACGGTCTCCTTGACGAACTCGAACGCGGTGTCGATGTAGCCCAGCGACTTCTGCAGGTCGATGATGTAGATGCCGTTGCGCTCGGTGAAGATGAAGCGCTTCATCTTCGGGTTCCAACGACGGGTCTGGTGTCCGAAGTGAACGCCGCTGTCGAGCAGCTGGCGGATGGTGACGACGGCCATGCCGACGCCCTCCTTTCTCGTGCACCCTGCGGGTGCGTTGTGCCATGGTTCGCGGCCAACACGGGGCTGGCGGCGACGATGGCGGTTTCGGTTGATTCCTGGTACCCGGTTCGCCCAACCCACATGCGCGTACGCATGCACCATGGGATGGAGAAGAGATCGGATACGCGTAGTCAGAAGACACGCTTCTGCTGAGGGCAGTCTATCGCGGGTGGCCAAGCCTGCGCCAATCGGAGGATGTCCCTCGCCGAGGCGGCCGCCGGGTGTGCCTGTCCCGTGCCCGGGCGGCTGCGCCACCTCCCGCCGAGGCTGCCGTCGGGTTCGCGTCGCCTCTGCGCTCTCGGGCGGGCTCCCCGCTTCCGCGACTCGTGCGCATTCGGCTGTGGACGCGCATTGCGCTCAGCATGCCTCCCCGCGGTGTGGGGCACCGGCGAGGGTGAGCGGAGCCCGGCCCATCGGGGGTCCGGTGGTCCCACTCGTGTGCTCTCTCCTGTGCATGCGGCACCGACTCGTGTGCGCGCGGCCTGTGGACGCCCGATGGTCGTCCACAGGCGGAGAATCCTCTGCTGACAGCACCGGCGGCATCGATTTCCATGGGCGTTATGGCCGTTCCCGAATCGACTCGTCCGCCCCACCGCAGCGCTGCCCCTCTTCCGCGACGGCGACTGTCGGCCCGTCCGACTCGGCGTCCGTCTGCGCGTCCGCCTCGGCGACGCAAAGCCGGTCCCCTGCCGAGCAGGCCGCTGCTGTGGATCAGCGTCCTCGTCACCGCGGTTCTCGTCGCCCTCGGCGGCGTGGGCGCAGCTGACGCCTCCCCGCAGGCTTCCCGAGCCGCGGGCACCACCTGGGTCACGCCGGTACCGGCGATGGAGATCGTCACCGCCTTCGATCCGCCGCGGGAGACATGGCTGGCCGGGCACAGAGGCATCGACGTCCGGGCCGTACCCGACGAACCCGTGCGCGCCCCGACCGCGGGCACCATTCGCTTCCGCGGCTCGGTGGCGGGCACCGAGACGATGAGCATCACGACGGAGTCCGGTCACGTCGTCTCCTTCCAACCGGCGCGTTCGGATGCCTCCGTCGGCGACCGCTTCGCAGCTGGTGAGCAGATCGGCACAGTCTCGACGGGCGCGCACTGCCAGGAGTCCTGCCTCCACATCGGCGTCTGGCCTAAGGACAGCGACCGGGCGTATGTCGATCCGGCGCCGTTCTTCGGTCAGGATGCGTCCCTCCTGCTGCCGCTTGCACGCAAGCCGGCCGAAGAGCCGGCCGGCGATGACACGGCTTCGGGTGCGGGAGGGTGGGGCGGACACCGGAATGGGCGCATTCCCTCCTCGGCGCTGTGCCCGCTCACCACCGCCCCCGGGCACATGCTCCGATGCGATGCGCAGGCCGCATTCGACCGCCTCTCCCACGCGTACTCCGCGCGGTTCGGCAGGCCGATCTCGGTCACCGACTCCTACCGGGACTACGACACGCAGGTCATCCTCAAACGGCGCAAGGGAAGGCTCGCGGCGACGCCGGGGACGTCGAACCACGGGTGGGCGCTTGCGATGGACCTCGGGGGCGGCATCAACTCATTCGGCAGTGCCGAGCATCAGTGGATGCGGGCGAACGCTCCGACGTTTGGATGGGTGCATCCGACGTGGGCACGGCAGGGAGGGTCCCTGCCCGAGGCATGGCACTGGGAGTTCAGGAAGTGAGCGCGTGCCGGACGTGAGCGAGTCGCTCAGGCCCGCGGGTGGGCCTGCCGGTAGGTCTCCTGCAGGCGCTGCATCGACACATGGGTGTAGATCTGCGTGCTGCTCAGCGTCGAATGCCCGAGCAGCTCCTGGATCTGGCGCAGATCGGCACCGTTGTCGAGCATGTGCGTGGCAGCCGAGTGGCGGAGACCGTGCGGTCCGATGTCGGGGGCGTCGGGGTTGTTCGCGCCGTAGCGGTGGACGAGCTCGCGGACCTGGCGGGCGCCGATTCGGCCTCCACGCAGGCCGAGGAAGAGCGCGTCACCGCTCCTGTCGGTGGCGAAGCGCTCCCGCAGTCTCAGCCAGATCGCGAGGGCATCGCGTGCCGGGCCGCCGAAGGGCACCCGGCGCTCCTTGTCGCCCTTGCCGAGCACGGTGATCATCGACCGCTGGTGGTCGACGTCGCTGCGGTCGAGGCCGCAGAGTTCGGATACGCGCACGGCCGTCGCATAGAGCATCTCGAGGATGGCGGCGTCCCGGGCGAGCAGCGCCTGAGCGTCATCGTCAGACTCTGCGGCCTCATCCTGTTGGGAGTCCGCCCCCGCTCCCCTGCTCGCTGTCGCTCCGGCCCCCTCACGCGCGCGGTCCGACCCGGCTCCTCCCCGCCGATTGCCTCCGTCACCACTGCGTCCTGCCGAGACGAGGGCGGCCGCCTGCTGGGGTTTGAGCACGGTGGGCAGCCGTGAGTCCTTCTTCGGGGTGCGCAGACGCGCGGCCGGGTTGGACGGCAGTCCGTGGGTGCTCACGCAGTAGGAGAAGAACGATTTGATCGCCGCGATCTTGCGCGCCACCGTCGACTTCGCCGCTCCCGCATCGTCGAGGGCGATGAGCCACGACCGCAGATCGTCGAGGCTGATGTCGGACACGGCGATCCCACGTCCGGACCCCACTGACCCAGCGCCACCCGAATCGTCGGTCTTCCGTGACCGGTCGGTCTCCCGTGACTGTTCGGGGGTCCGGGTTGCGCGTCGCCCCGGCAGATGGGCGGCGTGCGCGAAGAAGTCGCCGACATCACCGACGTAGGCGCGGCGGGTATGGGCGGAGACGTCACGCGCGCGCAGGTGGTCGGCGTAGTCGTCGACCACCTCGGGGAAGCGAGGCGATGAGGTCACGCTTCAAGCGTACTCGTTCAGCGCCGGCGCAGCTTCTTCCACCCGGGCCCGTCGCGTTCGCTCAGTCCCTCGATCTCGAGGAGGGCGAGCGCCGAGAGCGCATCGGCCACCGTCAGGCCCGCTCTGGCCGCAAGCGTGCCGACATCGAGGGCTTTCGTCGCCGAGAGCGCGTTGAGGCAGATCCGCTCCCGTTCGCCGAGGTCGTCGACCCGGTCATCGCGGCCGCCCGCTCCAGAACCCCCACCAGCTCGAGAGGAATCCCCGGCTGCACTGCCGCCGAGGTCGCCCAACGGCAGCTCCTCGGGCCGGACGAGGTCGAGGACGTCGGGGGCGCCGGTGACGAGGTCGGCTTCCCTCAGACGGATGAGCCGGTTCGTTCCGGCCGATGACGCCGAGTACACCGACCCGGGGTAGGCGGCGACGACGCGGGAGAGTTCGAGCGCGTGCCTGGCGGTGTTGAGCGCCCCGCTGCGCCACCCGGCCTCGACGACGACCGTGGCAAGCGCCGAGGCGGCGATGAGGCGGTTGCGCAGGAGGAACCGGTGGCGCATCGGAGTCATCCCGGGTGCGGTCTCGGAGACGAGGAGACCGTGCTCGAGCACCTGTGCGAAGAGGTCCGAGTTCGCCGCGGGATAGAACCGGTCGACTCCCCCGGCCATGAATGCGACCGTCGTGCCCTCCCGGGCGAGCGCCGCACGGTGAGCGGCCGCGTCGATGCCGAAGGCTCCCCCGGAGACGACGGTGTACCCGTCGGCGGCGAGATCCCAGGCAAGGTCGGAGGCGCACTTCGTCCCATAGCCGCTCGCCGCCCGCGCCCCGACGACGGCGACCGCCTGCGCAAGCGCCTCGCGCAGGGTCGCCGACCCGCGCACCCACAGCCCCAAGGGCGCTGCGGGACCGAGTTCGTCGATGGCGGTCGGCCATTCGTCGTCGGTGGGGATGACGAGACGTCCGCCGAGGCGGGCCATGCCTTCAAGGTCGTGTTCGCCGTCGGCGTCGGCGGCGCGCACTGCCCACCGGGCGAGCGCCTCGGGGAGTCTCCCCTGACCGGTGATGTCCCCGAGCTCGGCGGAGAGCCGTCCGACGACCTCGTCGACCGCGACCGCCCCGGAGGAGATCGCCCGGATGAGTTCGACCGCGGTCACAGGGCCCGCGGCATCGACGAGGGCCTTGAGCAGGCCGTCACCGGGTTCGCCGATCCGCAGGAGTGCTGCGACGGCGATGCGCTGCGGGGTCACGTCCATCATGTCTCCTGGGTCCGCAGCGCGAGGGCCGCAGCGATCCGGTCGGCGTCGGGAGCCTCCGCCCCGGCGAGGTCGGTCAGGGTCGTGGCGACCCGGAGCACTCGGTCGTAGCCGCGCATCGTGATCCTCCCCGTCTCGAGCGCGCGGTCGAGGCTGCGCAGAGCTGCCGGTCGCATCCCGAAGTGGTCGCGCAGCCACGGCCCCGGTGCCATCGCATTGAGCGACCAGTCGCAGTTCGCATACCGATCCGCCTGCGCGCGCCTCGCGTGCTCGACTCGTGCGGCCACACCTGCGCTCGACTCCTGCTCCCCGCCGAGACGCAGGTCGGCCGGAGTGACGGGGTAGAGCTCGAGCTGGAGGTCGACACGATCGAGGAGAGGCCCGGAGAGGCGATTGCCGTACCGGCGTCTGTCCATCGGCGTGCAGTTGCACACCGTGTTCGCGCCCGCCTGCATGCCCGCCCCGCACGGGCACGGGTTCGCGGCCATGACGAGCTGGAACGATGCCGGCAACACCATCGACCCCCAGGCCCGGTGGATGTGGACCTGACGGGCCTCGAGCGGCTGCCGCAGCGCTTCGAGCACGTCCCGGGAGAACTCCGGCGCCTCGTCCATGAAGAGGACACCCCGATGGGCTTTGCTGAGGATGCCGACCGTGCCGGGCTTCCTGCCTCCCACGAGCGCCGAGGCGGTGCTCCGGTGATGGGGTGCCTCGAACGGCGGCCGGTGATCGAGCTCCTCACCGGGCACGAGTTCCCCGCGCAGAGAGCGCACCGCGGCGACTTCGAGGGCCTGGGCGTCGTCGAGCGGTGGGAGGATCCCGGGCAGGCACTGAGCGAGCAGGGTCTTCCCCGCGCCCGGGGTGCCGCGCATGAGGAGGTTGTGACCGCCCGCAGCGGCGACCTCGAGCCCGAACCGAGCCTCATCCTGCCCCTGCACCTCGGCGAGGTCGTGGAGTTCGGTCGGATGCGCTCCCGGTCCGGGAGCCTCGACGACCGGTGGCAGGGCGGGAACGGCGAGGCTGCCGCCGTAGGCGTTGACGAGTTCGGCCAGCGAGGACACCGCGAGGACATCGACGTCTCCGATGAGCGCGGCCTCCGCCCGGTTGCCGGCGGGAACGACGAATCGGTCGAAGCCGGCGAGCAGGCCGCAATGGAGGCTCGGCAGCACGCCGCTCACCGGTCGGATGCGGCCGTCGAGGCCGAGTTCCCCACAGTGGATGACCGCCTCGGTCTCGGCGGAGCTGATGATCCCGCGGGCCTTGAGCACGGCGACGGCGATGCCGAGATCGAAGCCGGTGCCGATCTTCGGCACACTGCCCGGGGTGAGGTTGATCGTCAGATGCTGGGTGGCGACCGGGATGCCGAGGAAGGCGAGCGCCGCACGCAGCCGCTTGCGCGATTCGCTCACCGAGGCGTCGGGAAGGCCGACGATGTCGATGCCGGGAAGACCTGCGCTGACGACGGCTTCGATCGAGACGATCTTTCCGGCCAGCCCCCAGAGGGCGACGGCGGCGGCCCGTCCGACGACGGTCTTCTCCGGTGTCGTCTCGCCACTCCTCGCGTCCTCGACTCCCAATGGTTCGTCGCCGTCGGGGCTCCAGTCGGCGTCGACAGCATCGCAGTCATCCCCTGGGTCATCGACGATGTGCAGCTGTTCGCTCATGCGTCGACCTGCACATTGCGCACATGGGTGACGGTCGGGCGCGGTGACATGACGATGCCGATCGCGTCGATGCGGGTCGCAGGGTAGAACTCGGCCTGCTCGCGCAGCCACAGTCCCGAGAGCATCCTGATCCGACGCAGCTTCACCGGCGTGATCGCTTCGAGCGGTGAGCCCTGCCGCATCGTGCGGCGGGTCTTGACCTCGACGAAGACGATGGTCGCTCCGTCGCGGGCGATGATGTCGATCTCTCCCTCACGGCACCTGACATTGCGGTCGAGGACGACCATGCCCTCGGCCTCGAGGCGGGCGACGGCGAGGTCCTCACCCGTCCGGCCCAGGGCGAGCTGACGGTCACCGCGGGTCGGGGTGTCCGTCGGCCGCGCAGTCCGTCCTGTCTTCGTCGTCCGTGCCATGCCGTCCAGGCCACCACAGCACGTGGTCGTCTGGAAGCATCAGAGAACGGCCTGTGGACAGCGGTTGAGCCTCCACAGGCCGTGAGCACATGAGTGCGCGACGCTCCACACCCGGATCACGCACGAGTCAGGGCTGTCAGCCTCGGCGCCGACGGCATTCCGTTCAGCGGCGGCTCAGCGCCCGATCGAGGTCGGCGGCTCGAGGTCGGACTTGGCGATCTCCTCAATGTTGACGTCCTTGAACGTGAGCACGTGGACCATCTTGATGAACCTGGCCGACCGGTAGCTGTCCCACACCCAGGCATCGCGCAGGGTGAGCTCGAAGTAGACGTCGCCGGCGTCGTTGTGCGCTTTGAGGTCGACGTGGTTGGCGAGGTAGAAGCGGCGTTCGGTCTCGACGACGTAGGCGAAGAGACCGACGACATCGCGGTACTCCTTGTAGAGCTGGAGTTCGAGCTGGGCCTCGTAGTCGTCGAGATCGTCTGTGCTCACGTCGTTCCTCTCTTCGCGTCGTTCTCGGGGTGCAGCCGGAAGCTCATCCGGTGGTGGAGGCTCGGTCCGTGCTCGGCGATGGCCTGCCGGTGGTGAACGGTTCCGTATCCGACGTTCGACTCCCAACCATACTGCGGGTGCGCCTCGGCGAGGCTGATCATCGTTTCGTCGCGGTGCACTTTCGCCACGATACTCGCCGCCGCGATGACGGGAACGCTGCCGTCGCCCTTGATCACGGTGCGCACGGGCGGCAGCTCCATGTCGGCGGCGGGCCCGAATATCCCCAGGCAGTCGAGCGTGAGTGGAGCCGAGAGCCAGTCGTGCTTGCCGTCGAGGAGGATCATCGTCGGTCGCGACGACGCACCCGCACCCGGGCCGCCGGACGCTGTGCCGAGCGCACCCTCGAGTGCCCGCCGAGCCGCGAGGTTGAGGGCCATGGTCATCCCGAGGGCGTCGATCTCGGCAGGCAGGGTCGATCCGACGGCCGAGGCGTGCGCCCATGCCTGGACGCGAGCGGTCGCCGCCGACCGAGAGGGACCGTCGAGCTGTTTGGAGTCGTGGATGCCCTCGGGCACGTCGGCGGCGCACAGGGGGCCGAGTTCGAAGACGGCGACGCCGACGCTCACCGGTCCGGCGAGCGCTCCGCGTCCCACCTCGTCGACGCCGATGACGATCTCATACCCCTCGGCGGCGAGTGCGCGTTCGACGCCGAGGTCGTGCAGTCCTCGTCCGGTCATCAGCTGACAGTGATTCCCTGCGGATCGGGCACGTCTGCGAAGACGTCCTTGGGGGTGGAGACCCACCGGACGTGGCTGAGCGGCCAGTTGACGAAGAACACGGTGCCGACGACGTTCTCGGCGGGAACGAACGGCTGGGTGTCCTGGTGGTAGCGCGAATCGGCGGAGTTGCTCCGGTTGTCGCCCATCACCCAGTAGGAGCCTTCGGGCACGGTGACGGAGAACTCCATCTCGGAGGGCGCAGTGTCCGGCGGCAGATACGTCTCCTCGATGGGGGTGCCGTTGACGAGGATCCTCCCCTGGGCGTCGCAGCATTCGACGGTGTCCCCGCCGACCCCGATGACGCGTTTGACGAGCTGGTTGCCCGCGTCGGAGGGGGCGAGGCCGAGGAATTCGAGGACGGGGTTGGGCTGGTAGGCGGACACCTCGGCGTCGGTGAGCCAGTCGTCGGGATCGTCGAAGACGATGATGTCACCGCGGTTGGCCGGGCCGAACTTGGGGGCGAGCTGGTTGACGAGGACCCGGTCGTCGATCTGCAGGGTGTCCATCATCGAGCCGGAGGGAATGTAGAACGATCGGACCACCCAGGTCTTCAGCGCGGTGGAGATGAGGAGGGCGATGATGATGATGACCACGGTCTCGGCAAGGCCGCGCAGGAGCTTCTTCGACTTGGGCGGGGAGGGCTGAGGTTCGGTGGTCATTCGTTCGCTTTCGCATGGGTCCGCGACCGGCGCGGGGTGGCTGGAACGAGCGTATCAGTCGATGCTGGAGCCGTGACCGATGACCGGGCCGATGACGCGGTCGACGGGGATGAAGCCGCCGCCGGGGCGCCCGAGCAGCGCCCGGGAATCGGCGGAGTCGTTCCGGTTGTCGCCCATCACCCACATGGTGCCTTGGGGGATCCGGGTGGAGAATTCGGTCGCCGAGGCGGGTAGCGGCGCGTACTCCTCGTTCAGGGGTTCGCCGTTGAGGAGCAGTCGGCCCTGCGCATCGCAGCATTCGACGGTGTCCCCGCCCAGGGCGATGACGCGTTTGACGAAGTAGACGTCGCGGGGACCGACGCCGACCCACGAGCCGATCTTCTGCAGCGGGGTGGGCAGGGCGTCGTCGACGAAGGAGCCGCGTCCGTCGAAGACGACGATGTCGCCGCGGTCGATCCGACCGCCCAGCGCATCGGGGCGCCACACGGAGATCGTGTCGCCGGCCATGAGGGTCGGCTGCATCGACTCACTGGGGATGGTGAAGCGCTGGATGACGAAGCCGCGCGCCGAGGCGCCGAGGACGACGATGACGACGGCGATGGCGGCGAGGACCTTCCACACCGTGGGCGAGAGGCGGCGGGACGAGGACGCGCCGCCTTCGCGCGCGCCTCCTCGCCCCATCCCGGAAATGCGAAAACGCGACCCGGAGGTCGCGTTCTCGTCATGCTGCGGCATGTCGTGTCCGTGCGGCGCTGAGCCGGACGGTCATCAGGCCTTTTCGCGGATGCGAGCAGCCTTGCCGCGGAGGTTGCGGAGGTAGTAGAGCTTCGCGCGGCGGACGTCGCCGCGGGAGAGGACCTCGATCTGCTCGACGATCGGCGAGTGCACCGGGAGGGTGCGCTCGACTCCGACGCCGAAGCTGATCTTGCGAACGGTGAACGTCTCGCGAACGCCGTCGCCCTGGCGACGGATGACGACGCCCTTGAAGACCTGGATACGCGAACGGCTGCCCTCGACCACGCGGACGTGGACGTTGAGGGTGTCACCGGGGCGGAAATCGGGGACGTCGGACTTCAGCGAGGCTGCATCGACAACATCGAGCTTCTGCATAGTGCTTCTCCTGTGGCCTCTGCTTCAGGTCGAGGACACGCATATCGGACCGGTCTGACCGGTGATCGGATTCGTCTGCCGGGATCGCTCCCCTGGCCGCCGGAGTCCATCCGGCGGGCGATTCGGGCACCCATCCCCCTGAAGCAGGTGGATGCCAACAAACGCGACGATCTATTCTGTCACGGTTCCGTCCCCGGACTCAAACCGATCGAGGACCTCCCGGTCCCGGGCGTCGAGGTCACCGAGGCCCGTGAGCAGGTCCGGCCTGACCTCGGCGGTGCGTTCGAGACGTCGGTCACGTCGCCACCGGGCGATCGCGGCATGGTTGCCGCTGAGCAGGATCTCCGGGACGTCGTGGCCGCGCCAAGTGGCGGGCTTGGTGAAGATCGGGTATTCGAGGAGGCCGTCCTCGTGGCTCTCTTCGGTCAGGGACTCGGGGTTGCCGATGACGCCGGGGATGAGCCGGCTGACCGCTTCGATCATCACCATCGAGGCGACCTCGCCGCCGTTGAGGACGTAGTCGCCGATGCTCATCGGCCGCACCTCGAAGGACTGCCCCGCCCAGTCGAGGACGCGCTGGTCGATGCCCTCGTAGCGTCCGCACGCGAACGTGAGGTGCTCGGTGTGCGCGAGCTCCTCCGCGATCCGCTGATCGAAGACCTCACCTGCGGGACTCGGGACGATGAGGATCGGCTTCGTCGCCTCCCCCGTCCCCTCGCCGAGGATGTGCTCGAGCGCGAGTGCCCACGGCTCGGCCTTCATCACCATGCCTGCCCCGCCCCCGTAGGGCGAGTCGTCGACGGTGCGGTGGCGGTCGAACGTGAAGTCGCGGAGGTCGTGGACGGTGAGGTCGAGGAGTCCCTGCTCGATGGCCTTGCCGATGAGGGAGAGCTTGAGCCCCTCGAGATAGGCGGGGAAGATCGAGACGACGTCGATGCGCATGCCCGGGCTCACTCGGCGTCGAGGAGGCCGGCCGGCGGGGTGAGCGCGATGCGTCCGGCGTCGGTGTCGACCTCGGGGACGATCTCGGTAACGAACGGGATGAGGACCTCGTGGCCGTCGGTGTGCCTGAGGTGGAGGAGGTCCTGGGCGGTGCCGTTGGTGACGTCGACGATCTCGCCGACCTGCTCATCGCCGACGAACGCCTTGAGTCCGATGAGGTCGTCGAGCAGCCACGCCTCTTCGTCGTCGGCTTCGTCGTCCTGCTCGGCGAGGAGCAGCGTGTTGCGGATCTCCTCGGCGCGTGTCCGGTCGGGGACCTCGTCGAAGGCGAGCAGCAGGCGGTCGCGGTGCCAGCGGGCGGACGTGAGCGTGAGTTCGCCGATGTCCGGGTCGGTCGCATAGGTCATCCCGGGCACGAGCCGCTCGTCGGGCCGGTCGGTGCGGACCTCGACGGTGAATTCGCCTCTGATGCCGTGCGGTTTGCCCAGCCGGGCGACCACCAAGTCCATGCGTGCTCCTTGTCGTGTGCGAGTGCTCGTTCAGCACTCAGTGTAGTTCTCCGGCCGGGACCCTCTGCGGCTGCACCCGCTCGGTTCCGATCCGCATGGCATGGATCGATCCGTACCATGCGGACTCAGACCGAGCGGTTGCGTCGGCACCGACCCGAGCCCCGCCTCGGCGGTGAATGCACGAAGGGGACGTCCGGCACGCGGCCGACGTCCCCTTCGCGGTGGTTGGTCTACGCCTCGATGAGGTCCACCCGCACCGACTCACGGCCGGCGAGGGAGTTGATCACGGTGCGCAGGGCCTTCGCGGTGCGACCCGCGCGGCCGATGACACGTCCGAGGTCGTCGGGGTGAACCCGGACCTCGAGCGTCGTCCCACGCTGGGACGACCGGGACCGAACTGCGACGTCGTCGGGATGATCGACGATACCGCGGACCAGGTGTTCGAGCGAATCAGCCAACATGTCAGGCGTTGTCCTCAGCGGCTTCGGCCTGAGCGGCGTCCTCGGCCTCGACGGCCTTGGCGACGTCGTCGGCAGCGGTGTCCTCAGCCTCGACCTCAGCGGCGTCGGCCTTGCCGGAGCCCTTCTGGGTGATGGCTTCCTTGATCACCGAGTCGGCGTTGGGAGCGACGTAGGCTTCCTTCTCCGGCTGCGGCTTGACGGTGTTGACGGCTTCGCCCTCACCGGTGAACTTCTGCCAGTCGCCGGTCAGCTTGAGGAGGTTGCGGACCTGGTCGGTCGGCTGGGCGCCGACGGAGAGCCAGTACTGCGCGCGCTCCGAGTCGATCTTGATGACCGAGGGGTCGCTGAGCGGCTGGTAGATGCCGATCTCCTCGATCGCGCGACCGTCGCGACGGGTGCGCGAGTCGGCGACGACGACACGGTAGAAGGGTGCATGGACCTTGCCGATGCGGGTCAGACGAATCTTGACTGCCACTGTAGTGGTGTCTCCTTTTGTGTTCTGTTTGCACAGAGGCACCGCACAGTCGTGGGGTTGACGTGGCGGAGTCTGCGACCTGGACTATCGACTCGAGGCAGAAGAGAGGGCCCGCGCCGAGGCGAAAGTACAAGAGATCATTGTGCCAGAAAGGGCTACTTCTTTCCACCTGGGAACATGCCGCCGAATCCCTTCGGCAGCTTCGCGAGATCGAAGTCCTCATCCCCGCCGAGGTCGACGCCGCCGAACGCGGAACCGACCGGGTCCTTCGTCTTCCCCGCCTTCCGGTCCTGGGCGGCCTGGGCCTGCTCGGCGCGCTTGGCCGGGTTGCCCGACTGGCCGGCCTTGCGGCCCTTCTTCTTCCCCGCGGCCTTCTTCTTCCGGTTGGGGCCTCCCCCACCGGGCAGTCCGCCCATTCCGGGCATGCCGCCCATCCCGGGCATCCCCGGCATACCGCCGCCGCGGCCCATGCCGCGCATGAGCTTCTGCGCCTGCGTGAAGCGCTCCATGAGCTGGTTGACCGCGGTCACCGTGGTGCCGGCGCCCTTGGCGATGCGGGCGCGACGTGATCCGTTGAGGACCTTCGGGTTGCTGCGCTCGTACGGTGTCATCGATCTCACGATCGCCTCGACCCGGTCGACCTCGCGCTCGTCGAAGTTCTCGATCTGGTCCTTGTACTGGCTCATGCCCGGCATCATGCCGAGCATCTTCTTCATCGAGCCCATCTTCCGCAGACCGGCCATCTGGGTGAGGAAGTCGTTGAGGTCGAAGTCCTCGCCGGACTCGAACTTCTTCTGGAGCTTCGCGGTCTCCTTCTCGTCGAAGTTCTTCTCGGCCTGCTCGATGAGGGTGAGGATGTCGCCCATGTCGAGGATGCGGTCGGCCATCCGGTCGGGGTGGAACGGCTCGAAGTCGGTCATCGACTCACCGGTCGAGGCGAACATGATCGGCTTGCCGGTCACCTCGGCGACCGAGAGCGCGGCACCACCGCGGGAGTCGCCGTCGAGCTTCGAGAGCACGACACCGGTGAAGTCGACGCCCTGAAGGAACGCCTCGGCGGTCGTCACGGCGTCCTGACCGATCATCGCGTCGATGACGAAGAGGACCTCGTCGGGGTTGACCGCCGCGCGGATGTCCGCGGCCTGCTGCATGAGCTCCTCGTCGATGCCGAGGCGGCCTGCGGTGTCGACGATGACGACATCGTGGAGCTTCGACTTTGCGACGTCGATGGCGTCGGTGGCGACCTTGACCGGGTCGCCGACGCCGTTGCCCGGTTCGGGCGCGTAGACGACGGCACCGGCACGCTCACCGACGATCTGGAGCTGGCCCACCGCATTGGGCCGCTGGAGGTCGGCGGCGACGAGCATCGGGCGGTGGCCCTCGGACTTGAGCCAGTGAGCGAGCTTGCCCGCGAGCGTCGTCTTGCCGGCACCCTGGAGGCCGGCGAGCATGATCACCGTCGGCGGGCGCTTGGCGAAGGTCAGCCGCCGCGTCTGTCCGCCGAGGATGCCGACGAGTTCCTCATTGACGATCTTGACGACCTGCTGACCCGGGTTGAGGGCACCCGAGACCTCTTCCGACAGCGCCCGTTCGCGGATCCGCCCCGTGAACGCGCGGACGACGGGCAGCGCCACGTCGGCGTCGAGGAGCGCGCGGCGGATCTCGCGGATAGTGGCATCGACATCGGCTTCCGAGAGCCTGCCCTTGCCGCGGAGATTCTTGAACGTCGCGGTGAGCCTGTCGGAGAGGGAGTTGAACACGTGCAAGCCTTCTTCGTATGCAATGGTCGACTCTCTAGACTAACAACTCCGCCTGGGAGGCTCCGAATCCCGCGGCCCCCTTCCCCGACGCCAGAGCACCCCACCCGAGTCGTCTGCTGGGACCTCGGGTGGGGTGGTCTGTGAGCACTCCGGCGTACTCCCCCGTCGAGGCGGCCGGCGAGACCGACCGGCCCCCTGACGGGAGTCTCGGGTCAGCGGAAGGAGTAGGCCCGCTCCGCGTGTTCGATGGTGTCGATGCCGTCGAGTTCGTCGCGCGGATCGATCCGCAGTCCCATGGTCTTCCGCAGCACGAGCGAGATGACGAGGGTGACGGCTCCGGCGTAGACGAGGGCGACGAGGCAGGCGACGATCTGGGCGACGAGGAGTCCGAAGCCCCCGCCGTAGAAGAGTCCGGCCGCGGTCTCCTCGGTGGGGATCGCGAAGAACCCGATCATCACCGTGCCGATGATGCCGGCGACGAGGTGGACGGCGACGACGTCGAGCGCGTCGTCGTAGCGCAGGCGGTTCTTCGCGACGACCGCAAAGTAGGCTCCGGCGCCGGCGGCGACGCCGATGAGGATCGCGGCGTAGGGTTCGACGTCGGCGCAGGCCGGGGTGATCGCGACGAGACCGGCGATGAGGCCCGAGACGCTGCCGATGCTGCTCGGACGCGAGGCGCGCAGACGTTCGATGGTGATCCACGTGATCATGCCGGCGGCAGGAGCGACGAGGGTGTTGACCCAGATGAGCCCGGCCTGCTCGATCGTCGAGGCGGCGCCGCCGTTGAACCCGAACCAGCCGAACCACAGCAGTGCTGCGCCGAGGACGGTGATGGGGATGTTGTGCGGCTTGTGCGGCGTCGAGTAGCGGACCCGGCGGCCCATGACGACGACGAGGACGAGGGCGGAGATGCCGGCGTTGATGTGGACGACGGTGCCTCCGGCGAAGTCGATCGCGGCACCGAAGACGCTGCCGATCGCGCCGTCGGCGGTGAGTATCCCATCACCCCAGACCATGAAGGCGAGCGGGCAGTAGACGAAGGTGACCCAGAGGGCGGCGAAGACGAGCCAGGTGGAGAACTTCGCCCGGTCGGCCACGGCTCCGGCGATGAGGGCGATCGCGATCATTGCGAAGGTCGCACCGAAGCCGATCGAGATGAGCGTCTCAGGTTCACCCGCCACCGCGCCGGAGAGGCCGATCTGGCTGAGCGGGTTGCCGACGATGCCGCCGATCGACTCGCCCGAGCTCAGCCCGTACCCGTAGAGCACCCAGACCAGCGCCCCGACGGCCATCGCCGAGAAGACCATCATCATCATGTTGATGCTCGAGCTGATCCGAGTCATCCCTCCGTAGAAGAAGGCCACACCGGGGGTCATCAGCAGCACGAGCCCTGCGGCGACCATCATCCACACATTCACTGCATCGAGTTCCATGTCGTCGTCTCTCATTCGTCTCAGTCGGCTCCGGTTCGAACCGAACGAGACCAGTCTCGACTGGCGACGTCACAGGAATGATTCGCTTATGTTTCGAGTATGTGACACGGACCTCAGGAGAGGTGGAATCCCAGGTCAGATGTGGTGAATGCAGTCGCGAACTCGTTCTGAAAGCCGTCTCAGCGGCTGGACAGAGGCAGAGTCGCCGCCTCAGTCGAGGGTGCCCGCGGCCCTCAGTCGAGGAGGGCGTCGACGAAGCCCTCGGCCGTGAACGGGGCGAGGTCGTCGGCTCCCTCGCCGAGGCCGATGAGCTTGACCGGGACTCCGAGCTCCCGCTGGACTGCGATGACGATGCCGCCCTTCGCGGTGCCGTCGAGCTTCGTGAGCACGATGCCGGTGATGTCGACCGCCTCGGCGAAGACCTTCGCCTGCTGCATCCCGTTCTGACCGGTCGTCGCATCGAGGACGAGGAGGACCTCGTCGATGTCGTGGCCCTCCCCGAGGGGACGGGTGGCCACGCGCTTGACCTTGCGCAGCTCGTCCATGAGCCCGACCTTGTTCTGCAGACGCCCGGCGGTGTCGATGAGGACGACGTCGGCGTCCTCGGCCTTGCCCTGCTCGACGGCGGCGTAGGCGACCGAGGCGGGGTCGGCACCCTCCTCGCCGCGGACGGTCTCGACGCCGACACGCGAGCCCCACGTCGTCAGCTGCTCGGCGGCGGCCGCACGGAACGTGTCGGCGGCACCGAGGAGGACGGACTTGTCCTCGGCGACGAGGACGCGGGCGATCTTGCCCACGGTCGTCGTCTTCCCGGCGCCGTTGACGCCGACGACGAGCATGACGGCCGGGTCGCCGGCGGTGTGCGCAGTCGCGAGCTCGCGGTCCATCGTCGGGTCGACGAGCTTGACGAGCTCCTCGCGCAGCAGTCCCCTGACCTCCTCGGGGTCGCGGGTGCCGAGCACCTTGACCCGCTCGCGCAGGGTGTCGACGAGTTCGGCGGTCGGTTCGACGCCGACGTCGGCGAGGATGAGGGTGTCCTCGATCTCCTCCCACGTCGCCTCGTCGAGGGTGTCGCGGGAGAGGAGGTTGAGCAGACCACGGCCGAGGCCGGAGTTCGACTTCGCGAGCCTCTCGCGCAGCCGGACGAGGCGGCTCGCCGGTTCGGTGGGAACCTCGGAGCCGGCGGCTTTCTCCCTCTCCTTCGTGACGGTCTCGGAGATCTCATCGATCGAGAGCTCGCCGGTGAAGTCGGCGTCGATCGACCGGTCCTCGCCGAGCCCCTTGCGTCGGGCGTTGATGCGCAGGCTGATGCCCAGCGCCACGACGAGGATGAAGACGATGGCTGCGACGATGAGCAGGATGATCGGCTGGTCCATTGCGGGACGTCCTCCTTGGTCTGCTGTCTTGTGCACCGTAACGCGTTACGGTCTGGGCCCCGTGACTGTGCCACGGGCTGGACCGCGCGAGGGCAGGACAGTGCCCACGGCGGTGAGGTGTGGTCTCAGGTGCCGCGGGAGCTGAAGAGCAGACCGGCGGTGGTGCGCCAGCCGGTGCCCGATTCGGGGATCTTCCAGTGGCGGGTGCGCGGCCTGACCGTGAGCAGCGACGGGGCCGCATGGCGGCGCGGCTGGGGCCGGAGCACATAGGAGTGGTCGCGGATCGCGGTGACGGCCGCCTGCTCGCGCGTGGCGAGGTGGGAGGTGCCGTCGTCGTGACCGAAGAACTCGTGGACTTCGTCGTCGTAGCCGGTCCACTGGCCCGGCAGACGGAACCGCTGCACGTCAGAGGAGTACTTCAGGCGGCCTTCCGCCCGCAGCCCGGGGAGGGCGACGAGGAGGACGACGACGAGGGCGAGGGCGAAGGAGATGGCGAGGCCGACGATGACGACGAGAACTGCATTCATGCCGGGCAGTCACCCCGTGGTTCAGCCGACTCGGCCATGGACGTCCCGCTCCTCATGTTCTCCGACAGTGCTCCTTCGTCCGACAAGTCTATAGTCCCTGCACAGGGCATGAGCGATACGGGGTCGTGTGGCTGCTGGAGAATTCCCTGGGACTCCCCTGAGCATCTCCGGTTCGGAGCCTCCGACGAGGCATCAGTGACCTGCTGGCGCGGACTGCTCGGACTGGGAGGGGATCCGCTGGGAGATCACCTTCGAGACCCCGTCGCCGTGCATCGTCACCCCGTAGAGGGCGTCGGCGATCTCCATCGTCCGCTTCTGGTGGGTGATGACGATGAGCTGGCTCGAGTCCTGCAGCTCCCGGAACACCGTGAGCAGGCGGGAGAGGTTGAGGTCGTCGAGGGCGGCCTCGACCTCGTCCATGACGTAGAACGGACTCGGCCGGGCCTTGAAGATCGCGACGAGCATGGCCACGGCCACGAGCGAGCGCTCCCCGCCGGAGAGCAGCGACAGCCGCTTGACCTTCTTCCCCGCGGGCCGGGCGTGGACGTCGACGCCGGTGGTGAGCATGTCGTCGGGGTCGGTAAGGCTCAATCGTCCCTCACCGCCGGGGAAGAGACGGGAGAAGATGTCCTCGAATTCGCGCGCGGTGTCGGCGTAGGCCTCGGCGAAGACGCGTTCGACGTGACGGTCGACCTCCTCGACAAGCTGCATGAGGTCCTTGCGGGAGGATTCGATGTCGGCGATCTGCTTCTCGAGGAACTGGTGGCGCTCCTTGAGCGCTTCGTACTCCTCGAGCGCGAGCGGGTTGACTGTGCCGATCCGGTTGAGCTGCTTCGTCGCCTCCTTGTGCCGCTTCTCGACCTCGGCGCGGACGTAGGGCCGCTCCTCCTCGCCGTCTTCGAACCCGGGAACGGGGGTGTCGGGGCCGTAGGCCTCGATGAGGCGCTCGATCGAGAGCCCCGTCTCCTGTTCGGCGCGGTGCTCGATCTCCTCGAGCTTGAGCCTGTACCTCTCCTTCGCGAGTTCGGCTTCGGCGGCGGCGTCCTTGAGCCTGCCGAGTTCCTTCCGCGTCGTGCTCAGCTCCTCGCCGAGGCGGCCCTTCTCCTCCCGCAGGCCCGCGCGCTCGGTGACGAGGACCTCGATGGACTCCCCGAGCTCGGCCACCGTGGCGGTCGCCAGCGCCGCCGCCTCCTCGGCGACTTCGGCGATCGCCTGCGCCGAGGCGGCTGCGGTGGTCTTGCGGGCGATCGTCCGCTGGGCCTGTTCGCGGGCCGCCTCCTCGGCGGTGGCCTGGCGCAGCAGGGAGTCGACGCGGTCGCGGAGGAACCGCGCCCGGTCGGTCGCGGACTTGTGCGCGATGCGGGTCTCGATGACGTCCTCAGAGGTCTGGGAGACCTGCCGGCTGAGGTCGTCGCGGCGGGTGGTGTCGACGACCTCGTCGACGTCCTCGGCTCCGGCCAGTGCCGCCTCGGCGGCGTCGGCCTCCTGCCGGGAGGCGGCGAGTCGGCGGTGGAGTTCTGCGTCGTTGTCGGCGGCCCGGGCCAGCCGGGTCTCGTCGGCGCTGATCTCCCCAGCGATGCGGGAGACCTCCTCGGCGGCGGCCATGATCTGCGCGTCCGAGGAGTGGAGGGCCTCGAGCGCTGCGGCGGTGACGGGCTTCGCCTCGGCGAGTTCGGCTTCGGTGGCGGTGATCTCCGCGTCGAGTCCGGCCACGGTCGCCTCGAGGCCGGCGATCGTCTCCTCGGTCTCGGCGAGCGCCGTCTGGGAGGCGAGCCTCGTGCCCGAGGCGGTGCGGGTCCGGCTCACCCTGGTCGAGGTGATGACCTCGCCGTGGACGGTGACTGCGGTGAGCTGCGGGTGCGCGTCGACGACGGCGAGCGCGGCGGCCGCATCCGGAGTGCAGACGACGGAGGAGAGGGCGGACTTGACGAGCCCCTCGAGGTCGGGATCGTCGGCACCGACGACGTCGGCGAGGCGCGTCGCCTCCGGTGCGTGGTCTCCGCCCTTGCCGGATCCCCCCGCCGAGGCGGTCGCCTCAGCGAGCCCCGGCGCACCGTCGGGTTCGGGGCGGGGTCCGCTCGGGATCGTCAGGGAGACGTTCGTGTCCTCGCCGAGGTGGTCGAGCACCGTGAGCGCGGCCTGCGGGGAGTCGACGATGACGCCGCTGACCGTCGTCGACAGGGCGGCGGCCACGGCCATCTCATAGCCGGTGGTCACGGTCAGCCGCTCGGTCACGGCGGTCCGTACGCCGGGCAGTCCGGAGGAGACGATGTCGTCGAGGTCGGCCTCGAGCGCGGTGCCCAGGGCGAGCGCCTCCGCTCGGGCCCGGGCGGAGGCGAGCTCCGAGCTCGCGTCGGCGCGCCTGGCCTTCTGCTCGGCGAGTGCGTCTTCGAGCGCGGTCTGGGCGGCCTTCGCCGTCTCGTAGGTCTCATCGAGGGTGCTCTCGCCCTCTTCGACGTTCTCGACCGCGTCTTCGGCCACGGTGAGGGCCTCACGGCGGTCGGCGAGGCGGGCTTCGATCGTCGTGATCTCGGTGCGCCCGGCTTCGATCCGGGATTCGAGGTCGGTGATGCGGGCCTGTGCCTGCTCCTGGCGGGAGTGGAGGGTCGAGCGGTTCTTCACCGCCTCGGTGATGGCGATCTGCGCGGACTTCACCTCGGCCTCGGCCTCCCGCAGGGCCGCGGTGAGCTCCTCCTTGCGGGTGTTCGCGGCCTCGAGAGCGGTCGTCGATTCGGTGACGGCCTCCTCGGCGGCGCCGAGTTCGTCCCTGATGCCGTCGGCCTGGCTGCGCAGCTCGGCGGGTGAGCGTCCCTCCCGGCGGCCGAGGCTCGTGACCTCGGAGAGGAGGTGGGCGCGCTTGTCTCCGGCGCGGCTGGCCAGGCCGCTGGCGCGCACGGCCTGGGTCTGGGTGCGGGACTCCGCGGTTCGCATCGCTTCGAGGTCGCCCTCGACGGTGGTCAGGCGGGTCTCGATCTCGTTCAGCCGGGATTCCGTCTGCGTGCGGCGGGCTTCGAGGTCGGCGATCCGCTCGGTGTGGTCGCCACCCCCGTCGGAGGCGGCGAAGAGGGAGGCCTGGAGGCGCACGGCATCGTCGGCCAGCAGCCGGGCGGTGGAATCGCGAAGGGTGGCCTGGACGGTGGCGGCCCGGGCGGCGGCCTGGGCTTGGCGTCCGAGCGGTCCGAGCTGCCGGTTGAGTTCGGTGCGCAGATCGCCGAGGCGGTCGAGGTTCGTCTGCAGGCCGGTGAGCTTGCGGACGGCCTTGTCCTTGCGGCGGCGGTGCTTGAGGACGCCGGCGGCCTCCTCGATGAAGCTGCGGCGCTCGATGGGGTCGGCATGGAGGATCGCGTCGAGGCGGCCCTGGCCGACGATGACGTGCATCTCCTTGCCGAGGCCGGAGTCGTTGAGGAGCTCCTGGATGTCGAGGAGGCGGGCGGGTGCCCCGTTGACGGCGTATTCACTGCCACCGGTGCGGAAGAGGGTGCGGGAGATCGTCACCTCGGTGTAGTCGACGGGGATGGCTCCGTCGGAGTTGTCGATGGTCAGGGTCACCTCGGCGCGGCCGAGGGCCTGGCGCTTCGAGGTGCCGGCGAAGATGACGTCGTCCATCTTCCCGCCGCGCAGGTTCTTCGCGCCTTGTTCGCCCATCACCCAGGACAGCGCGTCGACGACGTTGGACTTGCCTGATCCGTTGGGTCCGACGACGCAGGTGATGCCCGGCTCGAACTTCAGGGTCGTGGCCGAGGCGAAGGATTTGAATCCGCGCAGGGTCAGGCTTTTGAGATGCATCGTGCCCTTAAGCATAGCGGGATTGCGGGCATCGCCCCGCTCACCCTGTTGCCCACGTCACACATTTTGGTAGTCTGCCTCTCACGTCGCCTATCCGGTGCCGCCTGCATAAGCTCCACCGCCGTCGAGACCAAGGAAGGATCGCCGCACAGAGGCGCAGTCGCGGCAACCGAACCCATGAGCGATTCCCCCGACGAGTCCACGACCACCTCAGCGACGAACGGCTTCGACAGGACCCGCGAACTCATCACCCATCTGCAGAACCCGCCGACGAAGAAGCGCTATCTGCGCCGGATCGGACTCGACAAGACCGTCTTCTTCACCGCCGGCTTCATCGCCGTCGCCTTCGTCGTCTGGGGGTTCATCTCTCCTGAGAGCCTCGGCGTCGTCGCCGGTGCCGCGCTGACCGGGGTGATGGACAACTTCGGGTGGCTCTTCGTCATCGCCGCCACCGTGTTCACGATCTTCGTCATCGTCGTCGCCGTCAGCCGCTTCGGCCGGATCCCGCTCGGCAAGGACGGCGAGACCCCGGAGTTCCGGACCTCCTCGTGGATCGCGATGATGTTCGCGACCGGCATGGGCATCGGTCTCGTCTTCTCCGGTGTGGGCGAGCCCCTCTTCTTCTACATGTCTCCCCCACCGGCGACCGTCGACGGTTCGACCGCCGAGGCGATGGGCACAGCCATGGGCACGACGCTCTTCCACTGGACGCTCTACCCGTGGGCGATGTACGCGATCGTCGGCCTCGGCGTCGCCTACGGGTCGTTCCGGCTCGGGCGCTCGCAGCTCTTCTCCTCGATGTTCACCTCGCTCTTCGGCGAGCGCGTCGTCAACGGCATCGGCGGGAAGTTCATCAACATCCTCGCGATCCTCGCCACCCTCTTCGGTTCAGCGTGCTCGCTCGGGCTCGGCGCGATCCAGATCGGCGGCGGCATCGAGACCGCGGGCATCCTCTCCGACGTCTCCTCCCCCATCCTCGTCGTCATCATCGCGATCCTCACCGCGGCGTTCGTCGCCTCGGCGGTCTCCGGGGTGGAGAAGGGCATCCAGTGGCTGTCGAACATCAACATGGTCCTCGCCGTCATCGTCGCCCTCATCGTCTTCATCGGCGGGCCGACCCTGTTCATCCTCAACGTCGTCCCCTCCGCCGTCGGGTCGTTCATCGAGGATCTGCCGCAGATGGCCTCACGGACGGCAGCGAACGGAGTCGGCGTCAACGAATGGCTCTCGTCGTGGACGGTCTTCTACTGGGCATGGTGGATCTCGTGGTCGCCCTTCGTCGGCCTCTTCATCGCCCGCATCTCCCGCGGTCGGACCGTGCGCCAGTTCGTCACCGGCGTCCTCATCGTCCCCTCGGTCGTCTCGACGATCTGGTTCGCGATCTTCGGCGGCGGCGCCATCGGCATCCAGGAGCGCGCGGAACGCGGTGAGGGCACGGTCAGGGCGCTCGCAAGCATCGTCGACGGTGAACCGGACATCAAGATGGACACGATCCTCTTCGACCTCCTCGGCGCGCTTCCCCTGCCCAATCTCATCGCGATCATCCTCATGATCGTCACCGTCATCCTCATCGCGATCTTCTTCGTCACCGGTGCCGACTCCGCGTCGATCGTCATGGGCACGCTCTCAGCCAACGGTGCCCTTGAACCGGGCAGGCGGCTCGTCATCTTCTGGGGTGTCGCGACGGGTGCGGTGGCCGCCGTCATGCTTCTCGCCGGGGGCAGTGACCCCGCCGAGGCGCTCAACGGGCTGAAGAACATCACGATCGTCTCCGCGCTGCCGTTCGTCATCGTCATGCTCCTCCTCTGCGTCGCGCTGTGGAAGGACCTCTGCCAGGATCCGCTGGTCATCCAACGGGAGCTCGCGACCCACCTGCTCGACCAGTCCGTGGCCACCGGCGTCAACGAGTACGACGGTCAGGCCTTCGGTCTGGCGACCTCGGAGCTCAGTCAGGTCCCGACCGACGGGGACGGGCCGGACGGCTCAGACGGTTCGGACCGTGTGGGGGCCGGCCGGGCCCGGACCGGGGTCGGGAAGGGCGGGGACGCTCCCCCGCCGATCGGGCACGAGCCCGATGATCCCGACGCCGAGGCGGACGGTCGTCGGACGTGAGACGACCCCGGCCGTGAGGTGAGCGCACGTCAGCTCACCGGTACCGCGGCGCCTTCTGGCACTGCGGGCAGAAGTGGGTGCCGCGTCCGCCGACGGTGAGCTTGACGATCTCGCCGCCGCAGCGCACGCACTCCTGGCCGCCGCGACCGTAGACGAGCAGCGCCCGATCGAAGTATCCCAACTTCCCACGATAGATACATTGAAAGACTGGGGGTCTCCAAAGGTGACGTATCCGCTGGTCAGAGGCTACTTCACTACGAAGTGACGTACGGACGACGTGCGTTGCCTACACACCAGAGTACGGCCTCAAGACTTCAACATGCCAACGGCGCGGTCGAATGTATAACCGGGCATCCGCGACCGTGCGCACAGGACTCCTCCGCCATCGAGGATGGGCACTGCGTCACCTATGACGCACTCCCGGTCACCCTTGCTTCTTCTTTTGGCGTCCTGTTCGAGCTAGTGGTCCGTGAAGACCTTGGCGATGGACGTCGTCCGCTCCCGCGTCAGAGGCGGCGCGGTCCGGACATTGGCCCACTCCCCTCGCTCCACTGAGTTCAAGGGAAAGGTCCGATCTGTGCGTGGGCTGCGCCATGCGGCCACCTGGTGCAGGAACGCGGTGCGTCATCCGGATTTGAGGGCGTAGGCGCATCCAATGCACGCCGCCATGCGGCCGCTCCAACCCTGGCGGGTGCGTGGTGCGGCGACATCCAAGGTGAACATCGAGTGAACCCTCATGTGCCAGCTTGACCTATTGATTCGACATCCTTCAATATAGAAACATGTCGAATCAAGATACTGAGTTGGTCATCGTCGGATCGGGCCCTGCCGGATACACTGCCGCGGTCTACGCGGCGCGAGCAGGCCTCGCCCCAGTGTTGATCGCCGGTTCGGTCACGGCCGGCGGCGCGCTGATGACGACGACCGAGGTGGAGAACTTCCCCGGCTTCGTGGACGGCGTCCAGGGACCGGAGCTGATGGAGGCGATGCGTGCGCAGGCCGAGCGCTTCGGTGCCGAGATCGTCTATGACGATGCGATCCGCCTCAGCCTCGACGACGGCGTGAAGATGGTCGAGACCGGGAATGGCGTGACGTATCGAGCCCGCGCGGTGATCCTGACGATGGGCTCGGCCTACCGGAAGCTCGGCCTCCCCGAGGAGGATCGTTTGTCCGGGCACGGCGTCTCCTGGTGCGCCACCTGCGACGGCTTCTTCTTCCGAGATCAGCAGATCGCTGTGGTCGGCGGCGGAGACTCCGCGATGGAGGAGGCCTTGTTCCTCGCCCGGTTCGCTTCGAAGGTGACCGTGGTCCACCGGCGTGACGAGTTCCGGGCGTCGAAGATCATGGCCCAGCGCGTCATGGAGCACCCGAAGGTCGAGGTGGCATGGAACAGCGAGGTCGCCGAGATCCTCGGCGACGAGCGAGTGACCGGGTTGCGGCTGCGCGACACCACCAGCGGGGCCGAGCGCGCTCTCGACGTCACCGGGGTATTCGTCGCGATCGGGCACGATCCGCGCTCCGAACTCGTGGCCGGTCAGGTCGGCATCGATTCCGACGGCTATGTACAGGTGGCCCACCCGTCGACGCGGACTAGCCTGCCGGGCGTCTTCGCGGCCGGCGATCTGGTGGATCACACGTACCGGCAGGCGATCACCGCCGCCGGCACCGGCTGCGCCGCCGCGCAGGACGCCCAGCACTACCTGTCGAATCTTGCTCCTGCTACCCACGCGGAGCCCGTCCTGGAGGTCTCCGCATGAGCACCATTGCCCACGTCACCGACTCCACTTTCCAAGCCGAGGTGACTGAGTCGGAACTACCTGTCATCGTCGACATCTGGGCCACCTGGTGCGGGCCGTGCAAGGCGATCGCTCCGATCCTGGACCAGCTCGCCGAGGAGTACGACGGTCGTGCCCGGATCGTCAAGGTGGACGCCGATCAGAACCCGGAGACCGTGACAGCAGCCGGGGTGACATCCATCCCGACCCTCGCCTTCTACAAGGGCGGAGAACGGGTCGATGTGCTGATCGGCGCGCATCCGAAGCCTGCCATCGCCGCGAAGCTCGAGGAGCTGCTCGCATGACCGCCGCATCCACTGCTACTGCCCGCATCGCGCCGAAACGGCTCTCCACGCTCGACAAGTGGCTGCCGCTGTGGATCGGCCTCGCCATGGTCGCGGGACTCCTTCTAGGCCGATTCCTCCCTGCACTGTCAGACCTGCTGAGCCATCTGGAGGTCGGCGGGATCTCGGTCCCGATCGGGCTCGGGCTGCTGGTGATGATGTACCCGGTGCTCGCGAAGGTCCGCTACGACAAGGTCGCCGCCGTCACCGGCGACAAGAAGCTGCTGGCCTCCTCGCTTGTGCTGAACTGGCTGGTCGGCCCCGCCGTGATGTTCGCCCTCGCGTGGATCTTCCTGCCAGACCTGCCCGAGTACCGCACCGGCCTCATCATCGTGGGCCTCGCGCGCTGCATCGCCATGGTCGTGATCTGGAACGACCTCGCCTGCGGCGACCGCGAGGCGACCGCGGTGCTCGTGGCGATCAACTCGGTGTTCCAGGTCGTGATGTTCTCCGTGCTCGGCTGGTTCTACCTGACGGTGCTGCCCGGCTGGCTGGGCCTGGATGCTCAGGGGCTGGAGGTCGCGGTCTGGCAGATCGCGCTGAACGTGCTGGTGTTCCTCGGCGTGCCGCTCGTCGCGGGCTTCGCCTCGCGATGGATCGGCGAGAAGCGGCGCGGACGGGATTGGTACGAGGAGAAGTTCATCCCGAAGGTCGGTCCCTGGGCCCTCTACGGCCTGCTTTTCACCATCGTGCTGCTGTTCGCCCTGCAGGGAGACGCGGTGCTGGGCAAGCCGCTGGACGTCGCACGGATCGCGCTGCCGCTGCTGGTGTACTTCGGCCTGATGTGGTTCGTCGGGCTCCTGCTCGGCAAGGGCATCGGCCTCGGCTACGCGCGGTCGACGACCCTGGCCTTCACCGCGGCGGGCAACAACTTCGAGCTCGCGATCGCCGTCGCGATCGGCACCTTCGGGGCGGCGTCCGGCCAGGCGCTGGCAGGCGTCGTCGGGCCCCTCATCGAGGTCCCTGTCCTGGTGGGGCTCGTCTACGTCTCGCTCTGGGCCGCCCGCGCATGGTTCCGCACAGACCCGTACGCCGCTGAAACCATCACTGAATCGAGGACATGATGAGCGAGGACATCCTGCTGCCCGAGCCGTGCGCGCCGACAGCGTCGCACGCGATCAGCACTGAGGTCGCGGCCACGGTCGCGAGCGCGTTGAAGGCGCTGGGCGACCCCTTCCGGCTGCGGATGCTCTCGGCGATCGCGGCAGACCCGCGCGGAGAGTCCTGCGTGTGCGACCTCGCCGAGCTCGCCGAGGTCTCCCAGCCCACGGTCTCCCACCACCTGAAGGTCCTCAAGAACGTGGGCCTGTTGGACGCCGAACGCCGCGGCACCTGGGTCTGGTACCGCATCAACCCGGCACGCCGTTCGGCGGTGACCGCACTGCTGGACGCCTTCGCGCCGGCGGCCATCGCCGAGGCAGCGCCCGAGGCACTGCCTGACGAGGACCCTGCGGACACGGACGCGCAGATCGCCCATCTCGCCGCGGACCTCGCGGCCGCGACCCCGGCCCTGCCGCCCGAGACCGTGACTGGCATCGTGCGGGAGTCCTACGCCGCACTGGCCCGCAGCGCGAAGATCACCCGCTACATCGTGCCGCTGACCGAACGGTTCGCGAGGCAGCGCCTGGCCGACCTCACCCGAGACCGCGAGAGCGCCGCACCCCAGGTGCTGTTCGTCTGCGTCGCGAACGCCGGCCGCTCCCAGCTCGCCGCCGCCCTGGTCAGCCGGCTCTCCGGCGGACGGGTGATCGCCCGCTCGGCCGGATCTACCCCGGCCGCGGACGTGCACCCGCACGTCAGGTCCCTGCTCGCGGAGATAGAGGGAGACGACGCATCTCAGCGCTTCCCGAAGCCGCTCACCGACGACGCCGTGCGCGCCGCCGACGTGGTCGTGACCATGGGATGCGGCGATGTGTGCCCGGTCATCCCCGGAGTCCGCTACGAGGACTGGGCCGTGGGAGACCCGGCCCTCGCCTCGCCCGAGGGCATCGCGGCCATCCGCGACGACATCGAATCCCGTGTCCGCAAGCTGCTCGACACGCTCCTCACCGACTGAAACCGAAGGAACCTCATGACCGACCAGAAGCCCTCCGTCCTGTTCGTCTGCGTCCACAACGCCGGACGCTCCCAGATGGCCGCCGGCTACCTCCGCGACCTAGCCGGCCACCGCATCGAGGTCCGCTCCGCAGGATCGATGCCCGCCGACCAGATCAACCCGATCGCGGTCGAGGCCATGCGCGAAGAGGGCATCGACATCACCGCCGAGCAGCCCAAGGTCCTCACGACCGAGGCCGTGCAGGACTCCGACTTCGTGATCACCATGGGCTGCGGCGACGCCTGCCCGTTCTTCCCCGGCAAGCGCTACGAGGACTGGAAGCTCGAGGACCCGGCAGGGCAGGGCATCGAGGCGGTCCGGCCCATCCGCGACGAGATCCGCTCGCGCATCGAAGCGCTCATCGAGGAACTGCTCCCCCCGGCCGCCCCGCAGCAGCAGGACGAGCGCCAGCCTTCGGTGCTGTTCGTCTGCAAGAAGAACGGCGGGAAGTCCCAGATGGCCGCCGCGCTCATGCGCAAGCTCGCCGGCGACGCCGTCCAAGTCCACTCCGCGGGCACGGCCCCGGGGTCCGAGCTCAACGCCATGTCCGCCGCGTCCGTCTCCGAGGTCGGGGCGAGCATGGACGGCGAGCACCCGAAGCCGATCGACCCGGGCCTCCTGCTTTCCGTGGACCGCGTCGTCGTCGTCGGCGAGGAAGCCGTGGTCGAGCCCGTGCCGGGAATGGCCGGGGTCCTCGAGACCTGGGTGATCGACGAGCCGTCGACGCGGGGCATCGAGGGCGAGGATCGGATGCGCCTGATCCGTGATGAGATCTTCGGGAAGGTCCGCGAGCTCGCCACGGAGCTCGCATCTGAAGACTGAGCGAACCTCTGCAAGAACGAAAGGCGTTCGCTCGCGCTGCTGGGGATCGAACTTTCTCGCACCGGAGCAGAAGCCCCCGCCGTCTCGTGACACTTCAGCTGTTCGTTGAATCATCGAGACAGGCGACTCCGAGTCCTTGACTCACTATCTGTAGTCGATATCGATGCACGTTGCTGACATGGAGTCCAACGACGACGCTTCGACGGAGTTCGAGCACCACGACCTATTGTCCGGGCTCGTGCGCATGCACGTCCTGCACCACGCAGCGCAGGAGGAGATCTACGGGGCGTGGATGATCGAGGAGCTCGCAGGCCATGGCTACCGGCTTTCGCCCGGGACGCTATACCCGATGCTGCGCCGGATGGTCGCCGACGGATATCTGACCATGCGCTCCGAGCGCGACGGACGCACGGTGCGCAAGTACTACTCCGTCACCGACAAGGGACGCGAAGGGCTCGCCCAAGCGCGGGAGCGCGTCCAGATCTTCACCCGAGAGGAACCCGAACATGACTGATGCCGTGTCCGCACCGACGAGAGCCGTGGGAGGCTCCGCCTGGGAGGTGTTCCGCGTCTTCCTCAGGCTCGGCGTCACCTCCTTCGGCGGACCGATCGCGCACCTGGGCTACTTCCGCACCGAGGCCGTCGAGCGCCGGAAGTGGCTGGACGACAGGGAGTACGCCGACCTCGTCGCGCTCTGCCAGTTCCTGCCGGGCCCCGCGTCGAGCCAGGTCGGGTTCGCGATCGGCATGCACCGCGCCGGGGCCCTCGGCGCGCTGGCGGCGTTCCTCGCCTTTACGTTGCCATCGGCGGCGCTGATGGTCGCGTTCGCCTACGGGGCGTCGCTGTTCACCGGCCCCGTCGCCGAGGGACTGCTCATCGGGCTGAAGATAGTCGCGGTCGCCATCGTCGCCCAGGCGGTCCTGGGGATGGCGAAGAGCCTGGCTCCCGACAGGCAGCGCGCGTCGATCGCAGCCGTCGCCGCGGCCGCGGCCCTGCTGCTGGCCGGATCGTCAGGGCAGGTCATCGCGATCGCGCTCGGCGCGGTCGCCGGGTACTTCTTCTGCCGTGCTGCGAGCATGGCGACCGGCGGGGCGCTGCACTTCCCCGTCCGGCGCGGCGTCGGCGCAGCGAGCCTGGTCCTGTTCGGGATCCTGCTGCTCGGCCTGCCAGTGGCAGTGATCGCGACGGGCTCAGGAGGTCTAGCGCTCTTCGACGCCTTTTACCGCGCGGGCTCCCTGGTCTTCGGCGGCGGGCATGTCGTCCTGCCGCTGCTCCAGTCCGGAGTCGTCGAGACCGGGTGGGTGGGCGACCAGCAGTTCCTGGCCGGCTACGGTGCTGCGCAGGCGGTGCCCGGGCCGCTGTTCACCTTCGCCGCGTTCCTGGGCACGGCATCGACCACTGGGCCCGGCGGAGTCCTCGGAGCGGCGATCGCCCTTGTCGCCGTCTTCCTGCCCGGATTCCTGCTCCTGGTCGGCGTGCTGCCGTTCTGGAACTCGCTGCGCCAGCGCCCCTGGGCCCAGGCCGTGATGCGCGGAGCCAACGCCGCGGTCGTCGGTATCCTCGCCGCAGCCCTGTACTCCCCGGTGTTCTCCACCGCGATCACCGGCCCCGGCCCGTTCGCTCTCGCGCTGGTCTGCTTCGTGCTCCTGATCGCGTGGAAGCTGCCGCCGTGGGTCGTCGTGATCGTCGGCGCTGCTGGAGGAGTGCTGCTCTCGCTCGTGCCCTGAACGGACAGCTTGTGTCGTCCGCGGGAGCCCTGAGCACTTTCTCCACATCTGTCTGCTCAACGTCCGTGACCTGGCCTCCTCAGGCAAACTCCTCATCACGCTAGGGTCGTTGTCGATTTTCGCTGGCAGATCGGACACGAGTGGCTCGAGCGGTTCATGAATTGTTCCCGCACGATCGGCGTCCCGCAGCGCGTGCAAGGCTGGCCGGTACGACCGTAGGCATTCAGGCTGCGGGCAAAATAACCGCTGCTGCCGGCCACGTCGACATAGAGGGAATCGAACGAGGTTCCGCCTTGGTTTAGCGCGGCGGCCATGACGTCGCGCGCAGCATCGATCAGCGTTGAGATCCTTGGCTTGCTCAAGGACGATGCCGCCGTCTCCCCGTGCACCTTGGCAGCCCAGAGTGCTTCGTCGGCGTAGATGTTCCCGATGCCGGACACTACCGTCTGGTCCAGCAGCACGCGCTTGATGCCGGTTTTTTTGGCCTTGATCAACGCAACTGCTGCCGGCTGGTCGAACAGCGGATCGAACGGATCCCGCGCGATGTGGGCGATCGGCGAGGGTAGCACCGCTCCGCCTTCGTCGTACATCAGATGCCCGAACGTGCGCTGGTCATCGAACCGCAGATCGTGGCCGCCGTCGGTGAAGGTGATCCGCGCCCGCTCGTGCGCAGCGACGGCAGCATCAGGCGACGTGATGAGCATCTGCCCGCTCATCCCCAGGTGAGCCAGTAGTGCGTCCTCGCCGTCCAGGATCAGCCACAGGTACTTACCGCGGCGGGCAGTCCCCGTGATCGTCGCCCCGACCATCCGTGCGGCCAAATCCTCCGTACCGCGCACATGACGGCGGGCCGCACGCGGATGCAGAATAGTGGCCGAGGCGATCGTCCGGCCACGGACATGATCGTCGAGTCCACGGCGCACGACCTCGACCTCAGGAAGTTCAGGCACGGGTAGCACCTCGCAGTGTCCGGGACCCAGGGCTACGGCGGTGCGCTACTGAACAGGTCGGGCTATCGAGGCGCTTGGACAGAGCCTGTCGTGCCAAGTCAGACCGGGGTATGATTCGTTGACGCCGGCCCGCTGACCGGCACTGCCAATCGCGACATTGGAGTGAACGGCCTCCTTCGACCCGCTTTAATGCAATGTTTAAGTAGCCCTACTTCCCACGATAGATACATTGAAAAACTGGGAGAGTAAGACGATGGCGTTTTCGCTGGTCAGAGGCTACTTCACCGCTAAGTGACGTGCGTATGATGTGTGCTGCCTCCACACCAGAGTACGGCCTCACGACGTCAACCTACCAACTGCCCGATCGAAGGAAGGATCGGGCATCCGCGACCCGTGCGCACAGGACGCCTTCGCCATCGAAGCAGTCCCGGCCTCCACTTCTCCTTCTCTTGGCCTTCTGTTCGATCAGGTGGTAGTGGGGACCTGAGCGACGCCCGCCGGCCGCCCTGACGAGAGCCGAGGCCCGCCTTCGGCACTTCTCTGATTGAGGGATCCCGGCACCCCCGTTGCACGAGGCTTCTACGACACGGACTTCGCCGGTCCTATCTCAGGATCGTGAGCCACGCGGATGATCCACGGGATCAGTCGCACGAAAACCACCATGACGACCAGCTCGACCAGGGTCTGCGTGACGACCACGAGGGGCGCGAGGTCGAACGCCGCGGGCAGCGCGAGCACCAGCGGCAGCACGACGAGTGAGTTCCGGGTCGCGCCGCTGAACACGATCGCCCGTCTGCCCGGCACGTCGAGGCCCGCGACTCTGCCCGCCAGCATCCCGACCGGCACCATCACGGCGGCGAAGAGGACGTAGACCGGCACCGCGAGGAGCAGAGAGCCGAGCCGCGCGCTCACGCCAGCGATCTGCGAGGCGACGACGACCGCGAGCGTGGCGACCATGAGCGGCACCATCGCGCCCATGACCGCCTGTTCGACCCTGCGCGCGGCGCGCGATCTGGCCGCGGACAGCTGGGTCAGCGCCGCGCCCACGAGGGGCAGGGCGATGATGAGCACGAAGGCCTCGACGAACGGCGCGAACTCCACGGACCCCACGAACTCCGCTCCGACGAACAGCCATAGGTACAGCGGCAGCAGGAGCATTTGGGTGAGCATCAGCAGCGGGGCGGCTGCCAAGAGCTTCTCCTCGTCGCCGCCGGCAAGCCCGGCGAAGACGATCACATAGTCGATGCACGGGGTCAGCAGCACGAACAGCACGCCGACGAGGAGCACCTTGTCGTGGGCCACGATCCCCGACAGCAGCCAGACGACGGCGGGCACCAGCACGAAGTTCACGACGAGGATCGCGGCGAGGAAGCGCCAGTCGCGGAAGGCGTGCCCGATTCTGCCGAACGGGATGCCGAGGAACGTGGCGTAGAGCAGCAGCGCGAGCACTGGGTGGATCGCCAGCTCGGCCGGGTAGGCGACCACGGGCCAGGCCAGCCCGACGACGGCCCCGATCGCCAGCCCCGCGACATAGAGCGCGACCTGGTGCCGCTCCATCCATTCCACGCTCATCTGCATCTGTTCTCCCTCATCACGTGCAAGGGCGGGCAATCCCGCCTACAGAAAAACGTTAGACCTTGAACCCGGGTTGAAGGTCAAGCTAGCGAAGCATAGGCTCGAAGCATGAAGATCTCCGAGGTCGCCGAGCGCAGCGGAGTGCCGGCGAGCACGCTGCGCTACTACGAGCGCCTCGGCTTCCTCGCGGCGCGCCGGAGCCCGAACGGATACCGGGACTTCGACGAGGGCCACCTCGAGCGGCTCGACTTCATCGCTTCAGCCAAGCGGCTCGGACTCGAACTGCCCGAGATCCGCCGCCTCTTGGAGCTCGCCGACACGGGCACCTGCACCGGCGTCAAGGTCGCGCTGCAGCCGCTGCTGGCCGAGCAGATCGCCGCCGTCGAACGGCAGATCAGCATCCTGACCGTACTCCAGGAACAACTGAGCGCGGCGCAGGCCCACGTCGACGACTGCCCGGACAGCGACGAGCAGTGCCGGTCCGAGTGCGCGTTCCGGGCCTTCGCACGGACCGCGCCGGTGCCCCATCAGTAATAGCCAATAGGTCAGCCATTGCTGTATAGTTCAGTGCATGCTGACTATTGCTTCTCGCCTCGACGTCATGAACCGGCTGGGCCGGGCCATGGCGGACCCGACGCGCTCCCGGATCCTGATGACCCTGTTGGACGGGCCGAGCTACCCGGCCGTGCTCTCGCGCGAGCTGGAGCTGACGCGCTCGAACGTGTCGAACCACCTGACCTGTCTTCGTGACTGCGGGATCGTGGTCGCCGAGCCCGAGGGGCGGCAGACGCGCTACGAGATCGCCGACCCGCACCTCGCGGCGGCGCTCACGGCGCTGGTGGACGTGACGCTGGCCGTGGACGAGCACGCGCCGTGCGTGGACGCCGAGTGCACGGTGCCGGGCTGCTGCGGGACTGGAGCGGGCGCGTGAGCGCGGCGTGCGGGTGCGACGAGCCGGAGACCCGGGTCGGCGAGGAGGCCGAGGAGGAGCGGGAGCGCCCGTGGTGGCGTGACCGCGGGATCATGGTCCCGGTGCTCTCCGGCGTCGCCTTCGGCACGGGCCTGGTCCTGGAATGGACGGGGGCGGAGATCCCGTCGCTGGTGGCGTTCTGGATCGGCCTGCTGCTGGGTGCGTCGACGTTCACCCCGGGCGCGGTCCGCAAGCTGTTCAAGGGCAAGCTGGGCATCGGGCTGCTGATGACGATCAGCGCGGTGGGCGCGGTCATCCTCGGCTACGTCGAGGAGGCCGCGGCGCTGGCGTTCTTGTACTCGATCGCCGAGGCGCTGGAGGACAAGGCGATGGACCGCGCCCGCGGCGGGTTGCGGGCGCTGCTCAAGCTGGTCCCGGAGACCGCGACCATCCGGCGGGATGGCGCGTCCGTGGAGGTCGCCGCGAAGGATCTGGCCGTTGGTCAGCTGATGCTCGTGCGTCCGGGTGAGCGGATCGCGACCGACGGGATCGTCCGCACGGGCCGGTCGAGCCTGGACACCTCGGCGATCACCGGGGAGTCGATCCCGGTGGAGGTCGAGCCCGGCGACGCGGTGTCGGCCGGGGCGATCAACACTGCCGGTGCCCTGGAGGTCGAGACGACCGCGGCGGGTACCGACAACTCGCTGACCACGATCGTGGAGCTGGTGGAGCAGGCGCAGGCCGAGAAGGGGGACCGTGCCCGCCTGGCCGACCGCATCGCCCGGCCGCTCGTGCCTGGCGTGCTGATCCTCGCCGCTCTCGTCGCGGTCATCGGCTCGCTGCTGGGCGACCCGGAGCTGTGGATCACCCGCGCCCTCGTGGTGCTCGTCGCCGCGTCGCCGTGCGCGCTGGCGATCTCCGTCCCGCTGACCGTCGTCGCCGCGATCGGCTCGGCGAGCAGATTCGGCGTGATCATCAAATCCGGTGCCGTGTTCGAGCGGTTCGGCGTGATCCGCCACGTCGCCGTCGACAAGACCGGCACCCTCACCCGCAACGAGCCCGCCGTTACCGCCGTCCTCACCGCCGACGGAGTGGACGAGGCGCGGGCATTGGCGTGGGCGGCGTCCCTGGAGCAGCACAGCACCCACCCGCTGGCCGCCGCGATCACCGCCGCCTCGCCCGGAGCCCCCGCCGCCCTGGACGTGACCGAGCAGGCCGGGCACGGCATCGAGGGCACCCTCGACGGGGCCCGGGTCACCGTCGGCAGCCCCCGCTGGCTGGACGCCGGGACGCTCAAGGACCAGGTCGCGGGCTTGGAGGAGCAGGGCATGACCGTCGTGATCGTGCACCGCGACGACGTCCCGGTCGCCGCGATCGGGGTCCGCGACGAGCTGCGCCCCGAGGTCCCCGAGGTGGTCCGCACCCTCGCCGCCCAGGGCGTCGGGGTGACGATGCTCACCGGCGACAACGCCCGCACCGCCCGGGCGCTGGCCGCGCAGGCCGGGATCGAGGACGTCCGCGCCGAGCTGCGTCCCGAGGACAAGGCCGCCGCGATCAGCGAGCTGGGCAGGCACGGCTCGGTCGCGATGATCGGCGACGGCATCAACGACGCCCCCGCCCTGGCCGCCGCGGACATCGGCATCGCGATGGGCGCGACCGGCTCCGACGCCGCGATCGAGTCCGCCGACGTCGCCTTCACCGGCCACGACCTGCGACTCCTCCCGCGCGCGTTCGACCACGCCCGCCGCGGCAGGCACATCATCAACCAGAACATCATCCTGTCCCTGCTGATCATCACCGCGCTGCTGCCGCTGGCGCTGTTCGGCGTGCTCGGCCTCGCAGCGGTGGTGCTGGTGCACGAGATCGCCGAGGTGATAGTGATCCTCAACGGGCTCCGCGCCGCCAGGACGAGGAAGACCGCCTCGTGAACGTGCCGGATGCCGTCGAGACGGCTGACGCCGGCGTCGCGGACGAGAAGGCCCCGCCTCCTCCCACCCGGCGGGCGGTCGGCGCAGCTCTCGCCGTCGGCGCGCTCGGCCTCGCTCTGGACCAGGGGACGAAGGCCCTCGCGGCCGCGCGGCTGACGCCGGGCGAACGGGTCCCGCTGCTCGGCGACTTGTTCGGCCTGTCCCTGGTCTACAACCCCGGGGCCGCGTTCTCGCTCGGCGCGGGATCGACGTGGATCTTCACGGCCGTCGGCGTCCTCGCTTCGGTGGCGGTGGTCGTGTTCGCCGCGCGGCTTCGGGGCTTGCGGTGGGGCCTTGCCCTGGGCATGGTCCTCGGCGGTGCGGTCGGCAACCTCGTCGACCGGCTCGGTAACCCGCCCGCGATCGGTCAAGGGCACGTCACGGACTTCCTCGCCTACGGGAGCCTCTTCGTCGGGAACATCGCGGACGTCTTCGTGGTCGCCGGTGTCGGCCTGGTCTGCCTGAACCTCGCCTCGCCGAGGCCGGGCGAAAATCATCGCGTACGAAATGCCCAGCCGTGATGAAACTGGAACAGCTGAACATCGCCACCCACAGGAGATGTTTCGTCACGAAAGTGCGACCTCGGTCTTCGGAGTCCGGTTCAGTTCTACTTCACCGAGTTCTTGCATCCGGCGGGGCGTATTCGATCGATGCTGGGGCCTACGTGCATTGATCAAGGCGCGTCGAAGCAACACTCATCGCGTGAAGCAGGGCCTCTATCGTTCCAGCTGGCAAACCGGGCAGAGGTGGCTCGATCGGTTCATGATCTTCTTCCGTACTATCTGCGTTCCGCAGCGCTCGCACGGGTGTCGAGCGATCCCATAGCCAGCCAGAAGGTGCACCCCGTAGCCTGCGTCACACAATAGGAGCAATGAATTACGGGAGGTGTGACGAAGGGGTCTGAACTGTTCACCGGCGGATTCACGCCGGCGGGCGTGGTGACGTACAGTGCCTATGTTACGAGAACGGAGCCTCAGGACTTCAGCCTGAGAGGAACGGGCGCAGTCGAGGAAAGAGCCGGCCACAAGCGATCTACGGTCCAGGAAACCTCTGCCATCGACGGATGGACATTACATCCCTGCTGCGAAGACCCAGCTTCGACACCTCATTTTCGTTTGCCATCACATTCGAGCAGGTGGTCAGCGAAGATCCGGGTGATGTCCTCGCCTGTTCGCGCGTCAGCCGCAGCGCAGCTTTGCCGATCTTCTGGACGTGCACGTCGTGCACGACCGAGCCGAGCGCCTAGTCCAAGACCGAGACTCGGATCATTGTCCTGATGAGCGGGCGTCCGTCGCGTCCACTCACCTTCTCGGTACGGGCCGGAAGTCTTCCCCGCCATATTCGCCGCCAGATGATCTTGGCGCTGTAGTTTTGGCGCTCGGCGGTAGTTACGACGTCGAGTCAATCGTCCTCAGATTCCGGCAGAGTCGTGCTCACTCCGTCGTCGCGCTCGGCCGGTCGTCGGCAGAGTGCGCTTGCTCGGCGTCGCAGCAGTCTCCATTGGCCTTCCAGATGGACATAGGACGGCGTCCGGCGAGGGTTCCGAGCAGCAGCGCGACGAACACGGCCGCGACGGACACTCCGGTCACGACGCCGACGTGCCCCTGGACCCAGTCAGACACCGAAGTTGCGACCGCGGCGACGGCATTGGTGCGGCCGAACGCTGAAGCGTCACCGGTGACGGCCGGGTACCAGTACCAGGCCAGGTAGGCCCCGGTGAGGATGAGCACGGCGGCGGTGACCCTGGGGCCATAGCGTGCCAGTGAGGCAATGCGTCGCGAGAGCGCCGTACCGGCAGCGGCAGCGGTGACGGCGACGAGCAGCAGGACGCTCGCGGATCCCGCGGCGTAGACGGCGAAGACGAGGAGCAGGCCGGCGAAGCTGGCTGTGGCCTGCGCCTGCGCGACGACGGCGAGGAACACTCCGAAGGTGCACGACAGCGACGCCGCGGCGTAGCCGACCCCGAAGACGACCATGCGTGCGGTGCTCGGCGGACGCGCCGTGACCCGGCTGGGGATGCCGGGCAGCCGGAGCGAGAACGAGCGACCGGCCAGCATCGCCGCGCCGAACAGGACGAGCACGACGCCGACGGCGAGCCCCAGTGCTGGAGCGGCCTGGATCAGGCTCCGCGCTCCGGCACTCACAGCGATACCCGCCAGCGCCAGCGTGCCTGCGAACCCGATTGTCACGGCGAGGCCTGCCCGCAGCGATCGCAGGAGGCGCACCGGGGCCGGGGAGGATGCGGCGTCGCCCAGCGCGTGGGTGATCCATGCCGGAAGCAGTGCAAGACCGCAGGGGTTGACCGGGGCGATCATTCCGGCAGCGAAGGCGAGGGCAAGGAGTCCACCCATGGCTCAGGCCCCGGCCTTTTCGAGCTCGCCGATGATCGTCTCAGCGTCGGGGTCGGTGGCGCGGAAAGTCACCCGGCCGTCGGAATCGACGATGATGAGCGTGGATAGCGCGGCGACGTCGAATCGCTGGGACAGGGTTGCGCCCTGGTCGATGGCGGCGGGGACGCGTTCAGCCTCGACGTATTTCATGAAGCCTTCGATAGTCTCCTTGGTTTCGCGCGGATCCATGTCGACGGCGAGGAATCCGGCACCGGTGCCGTTCGCTTCCGCGCTGGCGGCGGCCTCGCCGAGGGATCGGACCCCGCCGACGCATTCGCCGCAGCCGACAGAGAAGAAGAACACCGCGGTGGGCTTCCCCGCGGCGGGCAGGCTGACCTGCCTGCCGTCGATGCTGGTCACGGCCGCGGGCGAGCCGACATCGGCTGTGGGCGCGGCGTCGTCAGATTTGCCGCAGGCGGTCAGGACCAGCGGTCCTGCGACCATGAGGCCTGCGAACGAGAGCGCCGCGCGGCGGGTGAGGGGGGGTGGTCATAGGTTCTGGTCTTCCTTCGTGTCGGTGGCATGATCGGAATCAATGGTCGGGCAGCAGTCGTGGCCGGTGCGGTCGCTGCGGGTCCGGCGGTGGGCGGCGGCGAGTACGACGAGCACCACGAGCGCCATGCCGGTGCCTACCACACAGGGGTTGGCGAGGATCCCGCCGAGGCCGGCGAGCACGCCGCCGGCGATGAGCAGCGGCAGACCGCAGCACAGTGCCATGAGGAGCACGACCCCTGCCCCGAGCACCAGGCCGCCGCCGGGTCGGTCGTCGCGTCTGGTCGTCATCGGTGTTCTCGTTTCATTCGGGGCCCGGCTAGCAGCAGCGGTGGCAGCGGTCGGCAGTCTGGGCGTCGGCCCGGAGCCGGTCGAGCAGGTGGGAAGCGAGTTCGATGCCGATCCGATGGGCTTCGATCACCGGCACCGCTTGAGCCCCTGGGTGCTCAGCGAGCCATCCGGCGGCGTCGTCTGCAGATGTAAAGTAGTGCACCTGGTCGCAGAACGAGGAGCGGATCGAGGTGATCTGCTCCGGGTTCACCAGGGACACGACGGCGCTCGCGGGTTCGACGCGGGTGACGCCGGTGGCAGGGTCGACGTTGACGGCGACGACGATCCTCTCGCCGCTGGCCGGGGAGACAGACTCCACGCGGGCCGCCCGGTCGAGGAGGCCAGGGAAGACCAGGGTGTCCAAGGCGCACCAGGTGTAGAGCTCCTGATCGGCCACGGCGAATCGGTGCGGGGTCGGGCGCAGGGTGAGGCCCTGGCCGACGATGCGGCCCTGGTCGTCGTACTCAGTGTCGGGCACGGCGGCCAGTCCGTTGCAGGCCTGCTCAGGGGTGCGGCCGGCGGCGGTGGCGAGCTGCTCGATCGTGACGGGGTCGCCGTCGACGAGCAGCCGCAGCAGCGGGACCAGCAGGCCGGGGTCGAGGCCGGTCTCCTCGGGCCTGTTGAGCCGATCGGGCAGTTGCGTGCTGAGGTCGGACATTTCGGTTTCCTCCATTTCTGAGTTCGGGCAGGTGCTGCTTCCGGGTCGGGTCAGGCGCAGCAGGACAGCTTCGAGACGTCGGCGGTGAAGGCCTTGGCGGCGATCCGGATGCCCTCGGCCATGGTCAGGTACGGGGCCCAGGCGTCGGCGACCTCCGCGACGCTCTTGCCGAGCACGTGGACTCCGGCAGCGGCGAGCTCTCCGGCGTCCTTGGCAACGGCGGTGAGGCCGAGGATCTCTCCGGTGTCCGCGTCGGCGACCATCTTGATGAACCCGCGGGTGTCCCGGTTCACCAGCGCGCGGGGCACGTACTCCAGCGGCAGCACCCGGCAGTCGCAGCGGATGCCTGCGTCGAGGACCTGCTTCTCGGTCATGCCGACCGCGCCGATGGCAGGCCCGGTGAACGTCACACGCGGCAACCGGGCATAGTCCACCGACCTCTCGGCGTCGGCGAAGGCGTTCTCGGCGACCAGAGTGCCGTGGTGGGCGGCGACGTAGACGAATTCGGGGTGCCCGGTCACGTCGCCGGCGGCCCAGATCCGGGGGTTCGAGGACTGCAGCTGGTCGGAGACCACGATCTGCCCGGATTCGCCGGTCTTGACCTCCACCGCCTCAGGGTTCAAGGCATCGGTCACGGGCCGGCGGCCGAGCGCGACCAGGAGCTGGTCGGCGCGGAACTCCTGCGAACCGCCGGACACGTCGGCGGCCACGATGACCTTCCCGTCGGCGCTGCGAGCGACGCTGGTCGGGACCGCTCGGCGGACCACCCGGATGCCCTCGTCGGCGAAGACCTCGGCCAGCGCCTTGGACACCTCCGGCTCCTCCTTCGAGGCCAGCCGGGAGCGCACCAGGAGGGTGACATTCGATCCGAGGCGGGCGAACAGCTGGGCCTGCTCCAGCGCCACGTATCCGCCGCCGAGCACCAGCAGCGACTCGGGGACCTCGGTCAGCTCCATCGCCGTCGTGGAGGTCAGGTACCCGGCCTCCTCCAGCCCGTCGATCGGCGGGGCCCAGGGATGTGAGCCTGTGGCGACCAGGTACTGGGCGGCCTCGATCGTCTCGACAGCGCCCTCGGCAGACCTGACCTCGAGGACCGGAGCTTCAGGGGTGCCGGCGAACGCGGCTTCGCCCTGCCGTACGTGCCAGCCGTACGACTTGGCGACGTCCACGTACTTCTCACCCCGCAAGCCCTCGACGAGGTCCTGCTTCCCGCCAATCAGCGTCGGCATGTCCACCGGTCCCGCGGCCGTGGCGATGCCGGGGAACCGCTGCGAGGCGTCTACGGCAACATGCCGGGCATCAGCGGCGGCGATGAGCGCCTTCGACGGCACGCAGCCGGTGTTCACGCACGTGCCGCCGAAGGTCCCGCGCTCGATCATCGCCACCGACTTGCCGAGCGTGGTCGCGCGGATGGCGGCGGCGAACGCGCCGCCTCCGGATCCGATGATGGCGAGGTCGTACTTGGTAGGCATCGCTGCTCCTGTCAGTCCTTGGATTTCTGCTCCGTCTCAGCCATACTGGACCTTCCAGTACAGGGGAAGGTCAAGCGCGGCCGCGACACGGATGGAGGAGGCCATGAGGATCGGGGAATTCGCCGAGGCGGCCGGCACCACGGCGAAGACGCTGAGGTTCTACGAAGAGCAGGGGCTGCTCCCCCCGCCCGACAGGACGTCGTCGGGGTACCGCGACTACCCGCCGGACGCAATCGCGCGCGTCGACTTCGTCCACCGCGGCCAGGCTGCCGGCCTCACGCTCGCCCAGATCCGCCAGATTGTGGACATCCGCGACGCCGGCCACGCCCCGTGCGCCCACGTCCGAGACCTGCTCGACGCGCGCCTGCGCGACATCGAGCAGCAGATCGCCCAGCTCACCGCCTTGCGCGACACCATCGCCAACCTCCGGGACGACGCGGCGCACCCCGAGCCCGAGACCTGCAGCGCGGACCAGGTCTGCCGGTACGTATAGACAAGAGAGCCGCGACCGGCGAATCCGACAGACCGCTGTTCCAGGGCGCACGACGATGCGCAGTGGCGCAACGATGCTGCCCCCTTCAGGGATGGCGGCAGGGACGATGGCCAGAGGAGCCGTTCTGGCATCGACATCTCGGTTTGGTCGATTGGCGAGCACCACGTCAGGACACGAGGACAGACCGGTTCAGAAGGGCCGGATCTGTTCACTCGGGACTCGCCGAGCTAGCAGAGCTGACCGCGGTCCACCATCCACGGCGATGAGACTCGCTATATATCTATGTACAGCGGATCGAGCCGAACCCCACTGCGACCGCGGTCCGCCTGCAACTCGAGAGACGACCTCTCGACTAGCGTTTCCGCTGGCAGAGCGGGCAAGAATAGCTCGACCCGTTCATCAACTTCTCCCGCACGATCGGCGTCCCGCAGCGCCTGCAGGGCCGGCCGGCACGACCGTAGGCGTTCAGGCTGCGGGCAAAATACCCGCTGCTGCCGGCCACGTCGACATAGTGAGAATCGAACGAGGTGCCGCCCTGGGCGAGTGCAGCCGTCATGACGTCTCGCGCAGCCTCGATTACCGCCGAGATCCTGGACCTGCTCAACGACGCTGCCGGTGTCTCCCCGTGCACCTTGGCAGCCCACAGCGCCTCGTCGGCATAGATGTTCCCGATGCCTGACACCACCGTCTGATCCAGCAGTACGCGCTTTATGCCCGTGCGCTTACTCTTGATCACCGCAACTACCCCCGGCTGGTCGAACAGCGGATCGAAGGGATCCCTCGCGATATGGGCGATCGGCGACGGGAGCACTGCTCCGCCCTCGTCGTACATCAGATGCCCGAACGTGCGCTGGTCATCGAACCGCAGATCGTGGCCGCCGTCGGTGAAGGTGAACCGCGCGCGCTCGTGCGCACCGACTGCAGCATCGGGGGACGTGATGAGCATCTGCCCGCTCATCCCCAGGTGCGCGAGCAGCGCGTCGTCGCCGTCCAAGATCAGCCACAGGTACTTGCCGCGGCGGGCGGTCCCCGTGATCGTCGCACCGACCAACCGCGCAGCCAGATCATTCGGGCCACCCACATGACGGCGCGCCGAACGAGGATGCCGGACAACAGCCGAGGCGATCGCCCGTCCGCGGACATGTTCGTCGAGTCCCCGGCGCACGACCTCGACCTCAGGAAGTTCAGGCACGGGTAGCACCTCGCATGATCCGGGACCCGGAGTTACGGCGGTGCGCTACTGAACAGGTAGGACCGTCGAATTGCTTGCCCCGTGCCTGGTCAGACTGCGGTATAGGTGGTCTACGCCCGACCGGTGCCCGGCACAGCCAATCGCGACCTTTGTGTCTGCGACTTGCTTCGACCCGCTCTACGTCAATGTCGAAGCGGCCGGACTCCCCGTTGACGTTGACATAGAGCGAGTCGAAGCTCGTCCCGCCCACGGCCAGGGCATCGCCCATGACGGTCGTCGCCGATTCGAGGACGGCGGCCAGGCGGGAGCGTCGTGTCCTTGCCGGCAGCGCGAGCGGATGGACACCGGCCCGGAAGAGCGCTTCGTCGGCGTAGATGTTGCCGATCCCGCTGACGAGCGTCTGGTCGAGCAGGGCCGCCTTGATCGGTGTGCGCTTGCGCGCGAGCGCATCGACCGTGGCGTCGATGTCGAAGGCGTCCTCGAGTGGGTCGGGTGCGATGTGGATCGCCGAGGCGGGCACGAGCCGACCGTGGGAGGCGACGAGGCCCTGCACGCTGAGATGGCCGAAGATCCGCTGGTCGACGAACCTCAGGTCATAGCGTTCCTCACCGCGTTCGAGGCGGAGCACGGCACGCGTGTGCCGGTGCGTCTCATCGGCGGCGAGGTGGACGCGCAGCTGACCGCTCATGCCGAGGTGGATGAGCAGCCCGGCATCCCCGTCGAGGGTGAGCCACATGAACTTACCGCGTCGCTCTGCCCCGGTAATGGACGCCCCGGTCACGCGTTCGGCGAACGCGGCGGCGGTGGCCTCGTCGATGCGACGCGCCGAGGTGGTCCCGAGGATGCGGGGGTCGACCACCTCGGCGGCGGTGACCCGGGCACCCGCGGTCCATTCGTCGACGCCGCGGCGGACGCTTTCGACCTCGGGGAGTTCGGGCACGGTGCCGGGTCCGACCTGCGCGTCAGCGCTGGTAGTCGGGGTAGAGCGTCCGGATGGCCTTGACGGCGACCTCGGCGGCGGCCGCCTCGGCGGACTTCTTCGACGATCCGTCTCCCGAACCCCAGCCGTTGTCGCCGAGGCGGGCGGTGGCGGTGAAGATCATTGCGTGGTCGGGGCCGGTCGAGGTGATCTCGTAGCTCACGGGGCCGAGTCCGAGGTCGGCGGCGGCCTCCTGGAGCGTCGTCTTGTAGTCCATGCCGGCGCCGAGGTTGACGGCGTCGGCGAGCATTCCGTCGATGAGACGGTGGACGAACGCGAACGCGACCTCCCGGCCGGAGGAGACGAAAGTGGCGCCGATGAGGGCTTCGACGGTGTCGGCGAGGATCGAGTCCTTGTTCCGGCCGCCGGTGAGCTCCTCGCCCTTGCCGAGCAGGATGTGCTGACCGATGTCGTGACGGCGGGCGATCTGCGCCAGCGCCCTCGTGTTGACGACGGCCGAGCGCATCTTCGCCAGCTGACCCTCCGGCAGGTCCGGGTTGTCGTAGTAGAGCGACTCCGTGGCGACGAGGCCGAGCACCGAGTCGCCGAGGAACTCGAGGCGCTCGTTCGTCGGAATGCCGCCGGCCTCGAAGGCGTAGGAGCGGTGGGTGAGCGCTAGACGAAGAGTCTCGGGATCGATGTCGATCCCGAGACTCTTCTGCAGTTCTGCTGTGGTATCAGTGTCCACAGGTCAGGCGTCAGCGACCTTGCGTCCCTTGTACTCAAGGAACAGCGGGGTGCCGGCTGCGTCTTCGACGACCTTGGCCTGGTGGGGGCGCGAGTACACAACGCGACCGTTCTCCACAGTCTTGACCAGGTTCGGAGCCTGAGCCTTCCACTGCGAACGACGGTGGCGGGTGTTGCTGCGCGACATCTTACGCTTGGGAACAGCCACGTCTAGCTCTCTTTCTTCTCATCCAACAAGTTCTTCAGCTGCGAGAACGGCGAATCGGATTCGCTGTCGTCCTCCTCGATGTCCTCACCGAGGGTGTAGGAGAACTCCTCGCTTCCGTCCTGGGAAGGACTGAAGGGCAGAGCCATCACGACAGCGTCTCTGATCGCGGGTTCGAGGTCGAGCTGATCGCGATTGATGACGTAGGAGTCCTCGTCGCCATCGGCCTGCTCATAGACGTACATCTCGTTGATGTCGACATCTATGGGCAGCTCGATCTCGTCGAGAGTCCTTGCATCCTCGCCGCGGGCCACGGTCGAGACCGTACCCGTCACGTAGATCCCCTCGGAAACGCTCTCGAACATGAGCTCGAGATTCATCGGCGTTCCTTCGGCGACCCCGATCACTTCGATCTTGAGATCCGCCGGAGCCGGCACCGTGGCATTGACACGTTCCCACTCACCCGGATGACCGAGCAATCCCATGGATCGGAGATCGTAGACGAACTCTGACCGCTTCTTCATGCTCTCTCCTCCGTATGCGAATGAGATGCCGCTCCTGCGTTCACACGCGACTCACTATTCTAATCAACGCGGGCCACCATTGCCAATCGTCGCCTCATCCCCGCCGAGGTGTTCCTCGTCACCCCTGACCCTCACCACTTCTCGTGGCTGTTGCGCCAGGTCACCCCTCCGGCGAGGAGGAGCAGCGCCCCGGAGATCGTGAAGACGATGCCGGAGCCCGCGACGATCGTGAGCACCGAGGCGAGCGAGGGGATCGCGACCTGGCTCAGCCGGTTGCCGGCCAGCCGGATCGAGAGCACCGCCGCCCGGTTCGCCGGATCGGAGAGGGTCGAGACCCACGTCATCGTCAGCGGCTGGGTGAGCCCGAAGCAGAAGCCCGCGATCGCCAGGAGGATCGCCAGCGTCCACGTCTGAGTGAGGATCGGGATGAGGATAACGCAGACGCCCGCCGTCGCCGAGGCGGTCCACAGCAGCGAGAGACTCCCCCACCGGTTCGCGAGCATCCCGATGATCATCCGCGAGATCACCGAGGCGAAGGTCCGCAGGGCGAGCAGCCACGTCACCGTCGTCACGCTCAGCCCGTTCTCCTGCCCGATGAGCGGCAGGTAGGCGGTCATGAGGTCGACGGCGGCCAGGGTCGCCATCGACGCGAGGATCGCCGGCTTCATCCCCCGGATCCGCAGCAGCGCCCACGGGGTGCGGACGGTTTCGGCCGCCTCGGCGCGGGAGACGTGAGGGGTCCGCCCGCGGAGCATGACGATAACGGCGGCGATGAGGGTGAGCGCCGAGAAAGCCGTCATGAACCACAGGGCGCCGACGATGTGCGGGGAGCCCCCGGTGGCGTCGGCGATCATTCCGGCCAGGGGCAGGCCGATCGTCTGCCCGATCGAGACGCCCAGGGTGAGGTGTCCGAACTTCGCCGTCAGCCGGGAAGCCGGGAAGCTCTGCGGGATGAGCGCCTGGGAGGCGACGGTCGTGAGCAGCTGCCCGAAACCGAGACTCATCGTCGCGACGAGGAGCACGCCGAGGTTGGGCGCGACGGCGGCGAGCGCGACGGGCGCGATCGAAAGGACGGTGCCGACCCAAAGCACCGCGGTCGCGTATCCGCGGTCGACGAGGCGGCCGACGAAGAGCGCGGTGAGCAGAGGGACGAGCGAATAGCACGCGGTCATGAGACCGAGGACGACTCCGGTCCCGCCGAGTTCGAGGGTGCGGTAGGAGATGAGGACGCGCACACCGTTGTACGTCGCGTGCGCGAGGACAGTGTGGATGACGAGGCCCGTGAACCAGGCCCGAGAGGAGGAAGGAGTCGCGGCCATGCCTTACGTGTCGGCGCTCAGCGCCGCGAGCACGGGCTCGGGCACGAGGCCCGTGATGTCGCCGCCGTGCCTGTGCACCTCTTTGATGAGGGAGGAGGAGACGTGTTCGAACTCGGGGTTGCCGGGGACGAAGATCGTCTCGAGGTCGGTGAGGTGCTTGTTCATCAGCGCCATCGGCAGCTCGTAGGCGAAGTCCGTGCCCGAGCGCAGACCCTTGACGACGGCGGGGGCACCGATCTTGGCGCAGTAGTCGACGAGGAGGCCACCGGGGACGACGTCGATGGAGATGTTCTCGGCATCCCGGGTGCGTTCGTCGGCGGCGAGCGAGGCGCGGATGAGATCGGCCCGGGTCTCGGGGTCGAAGCGGCCGGACTTCGAGGGATTGTGGACGACGGCGACGACGACCTCGTCGAAGAGCTTCGCCGCACGGGCGATGATGTCGAGATGACCCATGGTGATCGGGTCATAGGATCCGGGACTGACGACCTTCATGGCCTCATCGTATCCCGCGCCGTACGCTTGGCCCGGTCGGTCCGCTTGCCGAGCACTCGGCTGAAGCTATGGTGCAGCCATGAGTTGTTTCGACACTGGCTCCCGAGTGATGGTCGGCGGACTCTCCCGGCAGCGACTGCTTGCCGCACTCGATTCTGCGGAGGTGCGCCTGAACGACCACGCACGCGTGCTCATCGCCGGACCGGCATTCGACCGCCGTGACCCCGAACCCATCAGAGTGATCACGCGCAGCCTCTCGACCCTCGGGCTTCCTTCCGGAGGCACCCTGCGCCAGATCTTCTCAACCGCAGAAAGCCGAGGGCTTCACCCCTGCCCACCCGACAGCGGCCCGTACCTGAGACTTGCTTGGCTCTCCCAACCGCAGTCGCATGACTCGGTCCAGTCCACCGGGCGCGCGCCGGCCGGGGCCGTGACGATCGCCTCGGAGCCGATCGACGAGACGTTTGCAACGCCCAAGGGGTTCTATCTTCGCCTCGTCGATGGCCAAGCATGGCTGCGCGCTTATCGATGTGACGAGGCGTTCGAGTTCTCAGCCGATGACGTCTTCGCATTCCGAGCCGATTCATATCGGTGTCCAGCGGCGTTCGAATCGGTCAGGACCCGGTCGGTCCGCTTGCCGTTCAGTCCGGGTGGCCCCGCTGCTCCTTGAGCGCCGACCACCCGTGCCAGGCAGCGGCGACGACGACCATGGCCCCGAAGAGGATGAGCGAGCTGAAGCTCTGAACCATCATTGCGAGCCGCGCCGACTCCCGTCCTCCCGCGGCGGCGAAGACCATCATGCTGCCGATCGAGAGGACGGCGGCGACGAGACCGACAAGGGCCACCCACGCCACCCGCAGCACATGCGAATGCTCCCACCGCAAGCGGGCGGCGAGGAGGCCGAGCCCGAATGCGGAGGCTGCCGCGGAGGCCGCGAAGATCAGCCCAAACCACGTGAGCACTCCCCCGTAGACGTGGACGAAGAACTCGGTGAGGACGACGACGAGGACCATGGCCACGAGCACCGTGACGACCGCTTCGCGCACGAGCGCCCAGTAGCGCGCGGCGAACGAGCGCCCGAGAGGATCCATGCCCAGATCGTATCGCCGCCCGCCGGCGGTCGGCGCACAAGGGTCGCTCACTCTCGCAAGCTCGCCCACTGGTCGTCAACACCGGACTCGCGTCCGTCCCCGCGGACGACGACGGCGTCGGGCTCGGAGGCGGGATTGTGGAGGCGGGCGACCGCCTCGGCGGAGATCCGGCCGATGATCGCCACCGCCTCGGACTCGTCTCCGGCGGCGATCACCTCGGCGAGGCGACGGTGGATGTCGATGAGGTCGCACCTGACCTCGTAGCCGGCCGGATCGGACAGCGACAAGAGCCGCGTGTGGACCATCGAGGCCTTCATCATTGCCCGCAGCCGCGGCGACCCGGAGCACGCGACGATCGCATGGTGGAAGTCGAGGTCGGCGTCGCCGATGGTGCGGGCGGTGTTGTCCTCGATCGCCTTTTCGAGCGCGCTGAGCGCCTCGTCGATGAGCACGGTCGACCGTCTGCCCCGGATGATCATGCGCGCTGCCTGGACCTCGATGGCCTCGCGGACGGCGTAGACGTCGTCGATGTCGTCAGGTCCCATCCGCTTGACCCATGCGCCCCGGCCTGGAGCATGGCTGATGCTGCCCTCGCTGACGAGCCGCTGCAGCGCCTCACGCAGCGAGGGCCGGGAGACTCCGAGGAGTTCGGCCGTGCGGACCTCGCTGATCGACTGCCCGGGAAGCAGACTGCCCCGGTAGATTGCGTTACGGATCTCCTCGGCGACGAGGTCGATCGTCGACGAGCGCACGACTCTGCGGAGCACGGGAAGTTCCGAGGTGTGCGGATCGCTCATGTCACGAGCATATAACGTTGTCTGACAGTGTGACATCACGACTGTAAGAGGATTGAATGGGGCGATGAGACGCACGTCACCCAGTGCGCCGATGCTCACCGAAAGGACCCGCAATGAAATCCCTGAAAGGACTCGCAGCCGCGACCTCGATCCTCGCGCTCACCTTCACCCTCGGTGCCTGCAGCGGAGGAGGCTCAGACAAGAGCACCCTGCAGCAGGCCATCGACGACGGGAAGATCACGGTCGGCTTCGCCGGTGAGGCCCCGTACAGCTTCGAGGAGGGCGGGGAGCTCCAGGGCGCGAGCGTCGCGCTCGCCAAGGAGGTCTTCAAGAACCTCGGGGTCGACAACGTCGAAGGCGTCAACACGGAGTTCGGCTCCCTCATCCCCGGGCTCAACGCCGAGCGCTTCGATGCGATCTCCGCGGGCATGTCGATCCTCCCCGACCGCTGTGAGCAGGCGGCCTTCGGCAACCCCGAGTTCATGTACACCACTGCCCTGATGACGAAGAAGGGCGAGAACGAGGGGATGAAGAACCTCGACGAAGTCAAGGAGAAGGGCCTCAAACTCGCGACCATGACCGGTGCCGTCGAATCCGACTACGCGGAATCGCTCGGCATCGATTCGCAGAAGGTCGGGACTCCGCAGGACGGCATGGACGCCGTAACCACTGGACGCGCCGACGCCTTCGCACTCACCGGCATCTCACTCAACTGGATGGCGAAGAACACGCCTGACGCCGATGTCGCGGTGAGCGAGTCGTTCGTCCAGGAGATCGACGGGGTCCCCCAGGTCGGCGCCGGTGCCACGGTCTTCCGCACCGACGACACCGAACTCCGCGACGCCTGGAACAAGGAGCTCGACAAGATCGTCGGCGATGAGAAGGCCTACCTCGACATCGTCGGCGACTACGGCTTCACGAAGGAGGAGCGGCCCGACGGGTCGATCACGACCGATCAGCTGTGCAAGGGCGAGCTGCCGACCGCTGACTCCTGAGTCGCAGCGCTTCCCGCACTCATGACCGACAAGCTCAGTGCGCTCCAGGGTTTCCTCCCACAGGTGTGGGAGGGAATCCAGGTCACGCTCATTCTCACTCTCGCCGGTGCCGCAGGTGCGCTGGTCATCGCGATCGTCCTCGGACTCGCAATGACCTCCTCGCACGCGTGGCTGCGGATCCCTGCCCGGATCATCGTCGAGTTCTTCCGCGGCACGTCCCTGCTCGTCCAGCTCTTCTGGCTCGTGTTCGTCCTCCCGCTCTTCGGACTCCAGCTCGACCCGATGGCGTGCGGCATCGGTGCGCTGGCCCTCAACTACGGTGCCTATTCCGCCGAGGTGGTCCGGTCCTCGATCGCGACCGTGCCCAAGGGCCAGTGGGAGGCGGCGATCGCGCTCAGTCTCTCCCCGGCCCGCCGGATGCTGCGCGTGATCTTCCCGCAGGCGTGGGCGCTGATGATCCCCTCGCTCGCGACCCTGTTCATCCAGCTGCTCAAGGGCACTGCCGTCGTCTCCTTCATCACGCTCTCCGACCTCACGGACAAGATCGGGCAGCTGCGCATGGCGACGAACGACACGTTCTTCGCCTACTCCGTCGGACTGCTCATCTACTTCGTCATCGCCTGGCTCATCCAGGAGTTCATGAACCTCCTGGAGCGCCGCGCGGTCAAGAGGCTGGGCAGACGCCGTCCCGGTTCGCGCAACGACCGTCGGAGGGCCCGGCGCGATGCCCGTGTCGGCTCGACCGAGGTGACCGGCCCGCGCACGGCCGCCGGTCAGTCCACGGGCAACGTCGGATACGGACAGCCGCTGTGATGTGGAACTGGGAGTTCGCCGCCGAGGCGCTGCCGATCCTGCTCCGCGGCTTCGTCAACACGCTCATCGCCACAGTCGTCGGCACGATCATCGCCGCGATTCTCGGCCTCATCCTCGCCATCGCTATCCGCGGGCTGCCGCGATGGATCAACTGGGTCGTCCGGCTCTTCGTCGCGTTCGTCCGCAACACCCCGCTCGTCGTCCAGCTCGTCTTCGTCTACACCGCGTTCTCGGAGATCCCAGGGCTCGTCGACATCCCGGCGCTCGTCGTCGGCTCCGGGGTCATCGGCGTCCACTATGCGACGTACATGTCCGAGAGCTACCGTGCCGGCATCGACGCGGTGCCGCCGGGACAGCGCGAGGCCGCCATCGCCCTCTCCCTGCCCCCGGTGCGCACCTTCACCGCGGTCATCCTCCCGCAGGCGCTGCGGGCGACGATCCCCTCGCTCGGCAACTACGCGGTCGCGATGTTCAAGGACACCCCGTTCCTCTTCGCGCTCTCCGTCGTCGAACTTGTCACCTCGGCGCAGCAGTTCGGGGCGTCGAAGTTCGCGTACACGGAGGCGTTCACCCTGGCCGGACTCATCTTCCTCGCCGCCAGCTACCCCACCTCCCTCCTCATCCAACGATTGGAGCGGCGCCTTGCCACCTACTGAGAACACCCCGTCCCCGCACAACGACACCGCGCCGGCGATCGAGTTCAGGGACGTCGAGAAGCGGTTCGGGAAGACGACGGTGCTCGAGAACCTCAACTTCACCGTCGCTCCCGGTGAGCGGGTCACCCTCATCGGACCGAGCGGTTCGGGCAAGACGACGATCCTTCGGCTCGTCATGACGCTCGAGGAGCTCACGGGCGGATACATCTACATCGACGGCATGCCGCTGACCTTCGAGGAGAGGGACGGCAAGCGCGTCGAGCTGCCGAGGAAGACGACTCGTGAGATGACGACGCGCATCGGCATGGTCTTCCAGCAGTTCAACCTCTTCCCCAACATGACCGTGCTCGAGAACATCATCGAAGCCCCGATCCACGTCCTGGGGAAGTCGAAGGACGAGGCGATCGCAGATGCCCGGTCGCTGCTCGACCGCGTCGGGCTGAGCGAGAAGGCCGACGAGCACCCGACCCGGCTCTCCGGCGGTCAGCAGCAGCGGGTGGCGATCGCCCGGGCGCTGGCGATGAGCCCGGAGATCCTCCTCCTCGACGAGGTCACCTCGGCCCTCGACCCCGAACTCGTCGGCGACGTCCTCGCGGTGCTGCGCGACATCGCCGAGACCACGGACATCACCATGCTCCTCGTCACCCACGAGATGCAGTTCGCGCGCGAGGTCTCCGATCGGGTGATGATGTTCGACAGCGGCCGCGTTCTCGAGGAGGGCCCGCCCGACCTCATCTTCAACGACCCGAGCCACGAACGCACGAGGTCGTTCCTCTCGAGCGTGCTCTGAGCCGCTTCGACGGTGCTCTGAGCCGCTTCGACGGTGCTCTGAGTGCTTCGACGCGGTGATCCGACAAAAACGCGGTCTGCTCACCGCGTATTTGTCGGATCACCGCGTCGATGGCGCGAAGTCGGGATCCACGCGTCCACGGGGGCACGCCGGCGCTCGGCTGCGAGGACCGAGCGCCGGCGCCGGTTCTGCACCATGAGTACGACGGCGATGATCACACACGCGAGCGCGCCCGCGGTGAAGACGTCGGCGAGCCACGCCCAGTGGACGACGTACTGGTCGGAGAACTCCCACGGCCCGTCATCGCCGGCGATCTCCCATGAGGTCTGCAGCGACTGGCTGCACGTCACTCCCGCGGGGAACTGCTGCATCCACGTCGTGAAGCCGGTGACCTCGAAGCCCGCCGGCGGTTCGGCGCAACCCTCTGCCCCGCTGCGATGGTCGACGATCTGATACTGCAGCCACAGGAGGACGCGCGACCCGACGAAGAGCACCGGCACGAGCAGCAGGTAGAGCCACGTCGAGCGCAGCCAGCTGCCGCCTCGCGTCATGAAGCCGCCCCGCCGTCGGCCGCGTCCTCAACGCCCGGATCCTCGTCGCCCGCATCCTCGTCGCCCGGGTCCTCGACGGCGAGCTGGACGAAGTGGAGGGCGGTCTCGCCGAAGGTCTTCGAGCGGAAGACCTCGAGCCCGTCCGGCATCGTCGGCTCCGGTGCCCGGGAGGAGCGTTCGACGACGACGATCGACTCCTCGTCGAGGTGGCTGCGCAGGCGGCTGAGCACCTGGGTCACCGCGTCCTCGCCGAGCGGGTAGGGCGGGTCCATGAAGACGAGGTCGAAGACCCGGGACTCCGGATGGTCCGGGTCGGGGAGGTTCCCGAGGAACTGGAGGACGTCTCCGCTGGTCACCGACGCCGAATGCCCGATGCCGAGCTTGTCGGCGTTCGCTTCGATCGCCCGGGCCGAGGCGAGCGAGGAGTCGACGAAGACGACCTGCGCGGCCCCGCGCGACATCGCTTCGAACCCGAGTCCCCCGGATCCGGCGAAGAGGTCGAGGACATTGGCGGCTTGGAGCACCCCGTAGCCCTCGAGCATCGAGAACAGCGACTCCTTGACCCGGTCCGAGGTGGGTCTCGTCCCGGTGCCGCCCGGTGTGACGAGCTTCGACCCCTTGTGCGCTCCTGCGATGATCCTCATCAGCTCCTCCTCTCAGCTCGCCTCGATGAAGTGGGCGTTGTCCGCGGGCAGCACCCGCTGCCGCAGCACCTGCAGGGCCGGCAGCAGTTCGAAGGTCGGATCGCGGTCGACGATGTGCTCGGCTTCGACCCGTGCCGCCTCGAGGATCTCCGTGTCCCGGAGCACCGAGAGGTGCTTGAGCGAGGATCCGCCCCACTGCGAGGCGCCGAGCACATCGCCCTCTCCCCGGTTGTCGAGATCGTACTCAGCGAGGGCGAACCCGTCGAGGGTGCTCGCCACCGCCTGCAGGCGCTCGAAGCTCTCATCGGCCTCGGGACGCTCGGTGAGGAGGAAGCACATCGCCTCCGAGCCGTCACGGCCGACCCGTCCGCGCAGCTGGTGGAGCTGGGCGACGCCGAAGCGCTCCGCCTCGGCGACGAGCATGATCGTCGCCCGGGGCACGTCGACGCCGACCTCGATGACCGTCGTCGAGACGAGGATGTCGATGTCGCCGATGGTGAACGCGTGCATCACCCGGTCCTTCTCCTCCGTCGACATCCGCCCGTGGAGGAGGCCGAAGCGCAGCCCCTGGAGATGCGGGGACCGCTGGAGCTTCTCGATGAAGTCCTCGATGCTCTCCCGCTGACCGATGACGTCGCCGCTCTCGGGATCGACGATGTCGCTGCGTTCGATCCGGGGGAAGACGGCGAACGTCCCCCGTCCCGCCTCAGCGGCCTTCTGGACACGGGCGAGAGCCCGCGGCAGCCAGTCCTTGTGGTCCTCGATCGAGACGGCGAAGGTCGAGATGTGCTTGATCCCTGCGGGCATCTCCCCCAGCGTCGAGACGTCGAGGTCGGCGAAGACCGTCATCGCCACCGTCCGCGGGATCGGGGTCGCGGACATGACGAGGGTGTGGGGCACCGTGATCCCGCCCTTGGCGCGCAGGGCCTCGCGCTGCTCGACGCCGAACCGGTGCTGCTCGTCGACGACGATGAGACCGAGGTTGTCGAACATCGTCGAGTCCGAGAGGAGTGCGTGCGTGCCGACGACGATGTCGATCTGCCCGGTCGCGAGATCGAGGGCGAGCTGTTTGCGCTCCCGGGCCGGCATCGACCCGGTGAGGAGGGCCACCCGGACCTGGTCGTCACCGGAGAGCAGCGGGGAGAGGGCCATCTGGTCGCCGAGGAGCTTCTGGATCGATGCGAAGTGCTGGGAGGCGAGCACCTCGGTGGGGGCGAGCATCGCCGCCTGCGCCCCGGAGTCGACGGCCATGAGCATCGCCCGCAGCGCGACGACGGTCTTGCCGGAGCCGACGTCGCCGTGGAGGAGCCGGTGCATCGCCGTGGTCTTCGCGAGGTCCCCGGCGATCTCCTTGCCGACCCGGACCTGGGAGGAGGTGAGCGCGAACGGCAGGTCGGCGTCGAAGCGGCGGCTGCGCTCCCCGACCTCGAGCAGCGGGGTCGCGACGAACTTCTCGTACTCGGTGCGCCGGGAGACGATCTCGGTCTGCAGGGCCAGCGCTTCCTCCCACTTCCACCGCAGTCTCGCCCGCTCGGTCTCCTCAGTCGTCGACGGCCTGTGCATCGCGTTGAGTGCCTGCCGCAGGTCCGGCAGATCGTACTTCTCCCGCACATCGCGCGGCAGCGGATCGGCGAACTCGGCGGGGTCGGCGACGTCGAGGAGGACCTTGATCGCCTTCCACAGCCTCGTCTGCGCGATCCCCTGCACCCGCGGGTAGACGGGGAACGGCGAGTTGAGGTCCTCAGGCGTCCACTTCGTGTCGTGCTCGTCGCGGTTGAGCCACACCGGGGAGTTCAGCGTCAGCTGTCCCCGGAACTGCTCGACCTTGCCGGCGAAGACGACGACGAGTCCGGGGGTCAGCTGCGCGTCGAGCCATTTCTGGTTGAAGAACGCGATCTTCATCGACTGCCGCCCGTCGTGGACGATGACGTCGGTGATCGTGCCCTTGCGCTGCCGCATCCCGCGGGTCTCCACGGAGACCACCTCGGCCTGGATGATCGCCGTCTCCCCGAGCGGCAGGTCGCCGAGCGGCGTCTTCTCGCCGGGGACGAGGAAGCGCCGGGGGAAGAACCGGAAGAGCTCGCCCACCGAGGTGATCCCGCGCTTGCGCAGGGCACCGAGGTCGCGTTTGGAGAAGTAGTCCTCAAGTCGTGCGCTCATTCGACTCCCATGATGAGCAGGGTCGCCCGGTCCCGCGAGTCGATCTCCTGAAGGCGCACGTGCTCGTGGGACTTCGTGAGCCACCCGCGCAGGTGCGCGAGCACCTCGGTGTCGCAGCCGGGTCCGTGGACGACGGTGAGCAGCTCCCCACCGGCGCCGAGGAGGCGGTCGGCGAGCTTCTCGACGAGGTCCGACAGCTCCGTGCTCTGCGACTTCGCCTTCCCGTCGATGACGACCCGGTAGAACTGCGACGCCGAGGCGGCCGTCCGGTCGGACTCCACCGTGTCCTCCTCGACGACGGACAGCGCTCCCGTGGGCGGGTTGAGCGCAAGCTGTTCAGCGGAGACGATCGTGCCCACGCGCGTCCCGGCCGCCGCATCGGTCATGTCGGCGACGATCTCGACCGTCGGGGCGAACGGGTCGTAGACGGCGAGCGCCGAGAGCAGGGTCGCGACATTGCGCGAACGGATGAGGTGGGCGCCGTCCGTGCCGGTCAGGGCAGTGAGCGTCGTCGAGGAGGCGGGGACGACGATGACGTCGCGCTCCTCTGAGGCGATGACCTCGGCGACCGCCTCGGCGATGGGATTCGACTCACCCCGACCAGTACTCGGCACGCCCCGACCCGGCGCGGCGGCAGGGGCGGCTGCGGCGAGGACTGCCGGGTCGAGGACCGTCGCCCCGTTGAGGGCGCAGTGGAGGAGGAGCCCGGTGCCGCCGACGAGGGCGATGAGCTTCGTCTCCCCCGCCTCCTCGTGGAGGCGCAGGTCCTCCATGTCGAGGCGGGCGATGCCGTAGTCGGTGAGAAGGTCGAGGGCCCGCGCGGCGCCGGTCTCGTCGGCGACGTGGACGTGGACCTTGGGCCCGTTGAGGACGATCGAGGTTCCGCCGAGGCGATCGAGCGCCCCGGCGAGCCCGACACCTGGGACGGTGCCGAGGGTGGCGACGATCTCGAGCTCCTCGGCTCGGGCCTCGTGGACGATGCGCGGGGTCTTCGCGACCTCCCCGAGCATCGATGCCTGGCCGGTGCGACCGGTGACGGTCGCGTAGAGGAGGTCGAAGAGTTCGACGATGCCGGTTGAGCCGGCATCGACGACGTCGGCCTCGCGGAGGACAGTGAGCTGCGCCGTCGTCTCCCGCAGCGCCTCACGGGAGCGCTGGCGCACCGCGGAGATGAGGTCGACGAGGGCGGCGCCGGCGTCGGCCTGTTCGCGGGCTTCGGTCGCCATCGCGTCGAGGACGGTGAGCATCGTCCCGTCGACGGGGCGGGCGACGGCCTGCCGGGCCCGGTGGGAGGCGAGTTCGAGGGCGGAGGCGAGCGCCTCCGGGGTCGCGACCGTCACTCCCTCGAGGGCGTCAGCGACCCCTTGGAGGGCGACGGAGAGGATGAGTCCCGAGTTGCCGCGGGCCCCGCGCGCGGCCCCGGCGGCCATCGCGGCGACGACCTGGGGCAGCGTCACGGGACCGGAGAGCTCCTCGACGGCGAGGTAGGCCGCGCGCAGCGTGTGGTACATGTTCGTGCCGGTGTCGCCGTCGGGGACGGGAAAGACGTTGAGCTCGTCGATCTCCGCGCGCTCACGGCGGAGACGATCGACCGCTCGCCGCGCCCATCTGGCGGCCAGGCGACCGTTGAGCCCGATGGCCGGATTGGGTCCCACGTCCGTCACTTCCCGAAATGGCTGAAGCCGCTCGTCGGCACGGGGGCGCCGTCGAGGCTGACTCCGCTGCCGTCCTGCATCTCTCCGATTCTCCGCCAGCCTACCGGGTCACCCTGACTCACCGGTGCCGACGCGACGAAGCCGTGGTCCTCTCCCCCGTCGAGCACCCAGTGCAGGGCGAGCTCGTCGATACCCGCATCTGTCGTCTCCCCGCCGCGGGCGTCGAGGACGTAGCGGGCGGCGGGGCGCAGCGCAGCGATGAGGTCCTCGAGCGCGGCCCGGTCGATGTCCGCGCGGACCCCGGAGGCCTCCGCGATGCGTCCGAGGTCCGTGCTCAGTCCGTCGGAGACGTCGATCATCGCCGAGGCGGCCGGACGGTGGGCGATCGCCGCGTAGTCCGGTTGCGGGGCGAGCTGGGTCCCGATGAGCCCGGCGATGTCGTCCGGCAGCTCGGGGTCGCTGCCGGCCCCGGCGAAGAGGAGGTCGAGTCCGGCCGCCGAGCGCCCGAGGGTGCCGGCGAGCCAGATCTCGTCACCCGGGCGGGCGCCCGCCCGGGTGACGGCCTCCCCGGGGGCGACCGTGCCGAGGGCGGTGATCGCGGTGACGATGAGACCCGACGAGGAGAGATCGCCGCCGATGATCGGCACTTGGGCGCCGAGTGCCCGACCTGCGCGCTCGGCCTCGGCGACGATCCCTGCGAAGAGCGCTTCGAGATCGGTCACGTCCGTGTCATCGGGCACAGCGAGGGAGGCGAGGAGGCCGTGGGGCCGGGCGCCCATCGCGCAGACGTCGGCGAGGTTCTGGGCGGCGGCCTTCGTGCCGAGGCGGGACCAGTCGAGCCAGTCGCGGGTGAAGTCCTCGTTCTCGACGAGCATGTCGGCCGTCGAGACGAGCCGGCCGGTGATCTTCGTCACGGCCGCGTCGTCGCCGGGGCCGACCTCCTCATGGGCCCCTGACCTGCGGTGGGCCAGGAGACGGCGGAGCACTTCGGATTCGCCGAGATCGGACAGTCGGGTCATGTCACCACCCTATCGGGCGATACGCTGGAACCATGCCTGCGAACTCCCGCCGACGCCTAAGCGCCACCTCGCCGCTCGTGCGTGCTGTCGCCGCTGTGACCATCGGCGTGCCCGTGCTCACGACGGTCCTGTCCGGCTGTGCGAAGACGGTCATCGTCGAACCCGCCGAGGATGCGGCGAACCCGAAGTGCGCGGACATTTTGCTCCGCCTGCCCGTCGAAGTGGGCGGCGAGCAGGAGCGCGACACCTCCTCGCAGGGGACGAAGGCGTGGGGCGACCCGAACGTCGCAGTGCTCCGCTGCGGCGTCACCCCTCCGGGTCCGACCACGGACAAGTGCGTGAGCGTGAGCGGGGTCGACTGGGTCTCCAAGGGAGGCGAAGAGGACGACACGTGGGTGTTCACGAGCTACGGCCGCACCCCGGCCGTCGAGGTCCTCGTCAACCGCAAGCTCGGCTCGGGCGCCGACGTCCTTGCCGGCATCTCGCCCGCGCTGCAGGCGTTCCCGCCCGAACGCGAATGCGTCGGTGCCGAGGACGTCGACGCTCCCCCGGAGGGCTAGTCAGCTCCGGCGGGCGTGGTCGGTGAGCGCGATGCCGATGAGTTCGCTGATGAGGCTCGGATAGTCGATCCCGGAGTTCGCCCACATGAACGGGTACGCCGAGGTGGGGGTGAAGCCGGGCAGCGTGTTGATCTCGTTGATGAGCACCTCACCCGAGTCCGTGACGAACGTGTCGACGCGGGCCAGCCCCGTGCAGTCGAAGAGCCGGAACACCGCCGCCGAGAGCTCGCGGATCCGTGCCGTCGTCGCATCGTCGACGTCCGCGGGGCACGTGAGCTTCGCATCGGCGAGGTCGAGGTACTTCGCTTCGAAGTCGTAGAAGTCGTGATCGCCGGAGACCTCGATCTCCCCGGGGTACGAGGTCCGCAGTTCGGCGTCGTCGAGGGATCCGAGCACGGCGCATTCGATCTCCCGGCCGATGACCTGGGGTTCGACGATGACCTTCGTGTCGTGCTCGTAGGCAGCGAGCAGCGCGGCCTCGAGCCCGGCGGGGTCGGCCACCCGGCTCACGCCCATCGACGATCCGGCTCGGGCCGGCTTGACGAAGACGGGGAAGCCGAGGGCTGCCACCCGGGCCTCCGCCTCGGCGCGGTCGGCCTCCCACATCGTCTCGGTGACCAGCTCCCACGGGCACGTGGGGATCTCCGCATGGGCGAGCAGGGACTTCGTGAAGTGCTTGTCCATGCTCGCAGCCGAGGCGAAGACGCCGGAGCCGACGAACGGGGTGTCGCTGAGCTCGAAGAGTCCCTGGAGGGTGCCGTCCTCTCCGTACTGGCCGTGGAGGACGGGGAAGAAGACGTCGACGGTCTCGAGCTCGGAGTAGACGCCGTCGGCGTCACGGTGGATGAGCGGGGCGCCTTCGGCGGAGACGCGCGGGATGATCTCGGTGCCGTCGTCGGTGACCTCGGGCATGTTCTCGGGGTCGAAGCGCATGCTCGCCCAGTCCTCGACGATGCGCCAGACACCGGACTTCGTGATCCCGATCGGCAGGACCCGGTACGCGTCGTCGTCGATGGCGCTGATCACCCCGGCGGCCGTGACGCAGCTGACGGAGTGTTCGCTCGACCGTCCTCCGAAGAGGACTGCGACGAAGGGCCGGTGATCGGTGTCTGACATATGTTTCCTTGCTCGGGGACTCTCATGTGTCCCCGCACGCTCTCACGTGCGGGGACGGGGGCGTGCAGGCTCAGCCGGCCTCATAGGTGCATTCGAGCCAGGCCCGGCCGATGCCCTTGAAGTACATGTTGAAGCCGGCGTAGGCCGGGCTCGCGCTCTCGTCGATGCCCAGCGGCTCGGAGAGTGCGGTGACGATGAAGTAGTACCGGTGCGGGCCGTGGCCCTCCGGAGGGGCGGCGCCGACGAAGCGCGGCTCGCCCGCGTCGTTCTTCAGCGTCACGGCACCGGCGGGCAGGAGGTCGGCCTCGGGGTTGCCGGCGTCGGTGGGCAGTTCGGTCACCGAGGCGTCGAGGTCGGTGACCGTCCAGTGCCAGAACCCGGACCCGGTCGGGGCGTCGGGGTCGTAGCAGGTGACGGCGAAGGCCTTCGTCTCCTCGGGGAAGCCCGACCACGACAGCTGCGGGGACTTGTCCTCACCGCCGGGCACACCCATCGCTCCGGAGGCCTGCGCCGCCGGAAGCGGTGCCCCGTTCTCGATGTCGGTGCTGGTCAGGGTAAAGGTCGGCAGCTCGGGAAGGTTGTAGAACGGTGAGTTGACGCTCATGTCTGCTCCTTGGCTCGTGGGACTCGTGGGACGATTCCGGCTCACGCCGGCGGGCCTTCGTGCTTACGCTTCCGAGACAACAGCAATCCCGCGAGTTCGTCAACCTGCAGGTGACCGGCGAGCACCGCGCTCACCGCCTCGGTGATCGGCAGGTCGACGCCGTAGCGCCTCCCGAGTGCGAGGACCGCGGGTGAGGACTTCACCCCTTCGGCTGTCTGCTCGGTGTGCGCGATCGTCTCCTCGAGGCTCATCCCCTCGCCGAGGTGGCGCCCGAACGTGCGATTGCGCGAGAGCGGGGAGGCGCATGTGGCGACGAGGTCGCCGAGACCGGCGAGACCGGAGAGCGTGTGCGGCTGGGCTCCCATCGCCGCGGCGAGACGGGAGGTCTCGGCGAGGCCGCGGGTGATGATCGAGGCCTTCGAGTTGTCGCCGAGGCGCTGCCCGTCGGCGATGCCGACGGCGAGAGCGATGACGTTCTTCACGGCCCCGCCCATCTCGACGCCGACGACGTCGGTGTTCGTGTACGGCCGGAAGTACGCGTTCGCGCTGATCTCGGCGACCACCTCGGCGGTGGCGGCATCGGAGGAGGCGACGACGGTCGCAGTCGGCTGGCGTTCGGCGATCTCCCGGGCGAGGTTGGGCCCGGAGACGACGGCGATCCGTCCGGGATCGACCTCGGCGACCTCGGCGATGACCTCCGACATCCGCTTGCCCGTCTCGACCTCGATGCCCTTCATCAGGCTGACCAGGCGGACGTCGGGACGCAGGTGCGCCTTCCACCGGCTGAGGTTCTCCCGCAGGGTCTGCGCGGGCACGGCGAGGATGACGACGTCGGCGTCGGTGACGGCGGCGATGTCATCGGTGGTGGCGGTGATCGTCTCCGGCAGCTCACGGTCGCCGAGGTAGCGGGAGTTCGTGTGCGCCGTGTTGATCTCCTCGACGGTCTCCTCCCGGCGTGCCCAGAGCGTGACCGGGAAGCCTGCGTCGGCGATGACGGCGGCATACGTCGTCCCCCACGATCCTGCGCCGAGCACGGCGATCTTGTCTGCGCTCATGAGCCGGCCTCCTCGGTGCGGAACCTCTCGGGCAGCTCACGGCCGGAGAGATCGGCGACCATGCCTGCGATGGTGTTCGTCAGCCTCGTCGTCAGCGTCGCCATCGAGCTCCTCTCCCCCCGGTGCTCCCAGAGGTCGGTGTAGTCCAGCGGTTCGCCGAAGCGGACGACGCTGGTGTGCGTGAGCGGGCGCGGGCGGGGAATGAGCCGACCGCGGGGTTTGACGGTCTCGAGCCCCCAGTGCGCGGCGGGGACGATCGGCGCCCCCGTCTCGAGGGCGAGCCGGGCCGTGCCGGACTTGAAGCGCTCGGGCCAGAAGTGCTCGTCCTTCGTCAGCGTCCCCTCGGGGTAGATGACGACGGTCTCGCCCTTCTGCAGGGCCTCCTTCGCGTATTCGAGGGAGTCCCCCGCCTGCGCCGAGGCGCGCAGCACCGGGATCTGGCCGAGTCCCTTGAGGATGACGCCGAGGGGCCCGGAGAAGAGCGTCGACTTCGCGAGGAAGTGCGGGAGCCGGCCGCTGCGCCACACGGCGAGTCCGACGAGGATCGGGTCGAGGTGGTTGGCGTGGTAAGCGGCGACGATCGTGCCCTGACCCACCGGCAGCGCCTGGGCGTTCTCGATGCGCATCTTCGAGGTCAGGCGGAAGAGCCCGTAGGCCGCCGAGGCGACACCGAAGGCGACCCGGCGCTGCGAGGCGACGTCCTTGGGTTCGAACGAGACGATGTGCTCACCGGGCTGCCTGCTCGCGCCCCTGCCGCCGTTCGCGCCCCTGCCCGTGCCGGCATCCCTGCCGGTGCCGCTCATGCCGAGACCTCCGCACCGAGGCCCTGGAGTTTGTCGAGGAAGTTCTCGTACCCGCGGTTGATGAGCTCGATCCCGTGGACCTCGCTCCGGCCCTGGGCGGCGAGGGCGGCGATGAGATGGCTGAAGCCGCCGCGCAGGTCGGGGACGTCGATGCGGGTGCCCTTGAGCTCGGTCGGTCCGGACACGACGGCCGAATGCGCGTAGTTCCGCCGCCCGAACCGGCACGGGGTGCCGCCGAGGCATTCGCGGTAGAGCTGGATCTTCGCCCCCATCTCGACGAGGGCGTGGGTGAAGCCGAAACGGTTCTCATAGACGGTCTCGTGGATGATCGACAGTCCCTCGGCCTGGGTCATGGCGACGACGAGCGGCTGCTGCCAGTCGGTCATGAAGCCGGGGTGGACGTCGGTCTCGAGGGCGAACGAGGAGAGCCGGCCGCCGGGGTGGCGGAAGCGGATGCCGGTCTCATCGACCTCGAATTCGCCGCCGATCTTGCGGAAGACGTTGAGGAACGTGATCATCTCCGGCTGCGAGGCGCCCTCGACGACGATGTCACCGCCGGTGGCGAGTGCGGCAGAGGCCCACGAGGCGGTCTCGTTGCGGTCGGGCAGTGCCCGGTGGATGTACCCGTGGAGGGAGTCGACCCCTTCGATGCGCACGACTCGGTCGGTGTCGACGGTGATGATCGCGCCCATCTTCTGCAGCAGCGCGATGAGGTCCATGATCTCCGGTTCGATCGCCGCTCCCCGCAGCTCGGTGATGCCCTCGGCGCGCACGGCCGTGAGCAGGACCTGTTCGGTCGCTCCGACCGAGGGGTACGGGAGTTCGACCTTCGTGCCCTGGAGGCGGCGCTTCGTCGAGAGCATGATGCCCCCGGCGGTCTTGTCCACCTCGGCGCCGAACTGCCGGAGCACGTCGAGGTGGAAGTTGATGGGACGGTCGCCGATGTGGCATCCGCCGAGGTCGGGGATGAACGCCTGCCCGAGGCTGTGGAGGAGGGGTCCGCAGAAGAGGATGGGGATCCGGGAGGATCCCGCGTGGGCGTCGATGTCGACGATCGAGCCCTGGGCGACCTCGGAGGGGTCGAGGTGCAGCTCGCCGTCGGGCTGGTCCCCGTCGGGGGCCTGGCTCACCCGCACCCCGTGGAGTTCGAGGAGACCGGTGACGATCTCGACGTCGCGGATCTGCGGGACTCCGCGGAGGACGGACGGGGTCTCTCCGAGCAGGGAGGCGACCATCGCCTTGGGCACCAGGTTCTTCGCGCCCCTGACCCGCACGGTTCCCCCGAGCGGATTTCCGCCGCGGACTTCGAGCATGTTCCTCCCTCTGATCGTCGAACAGCGCACTCGTCGGCACCGCCTCGGGAGGCCGTCCCGAGTCGATTCCGGACTCGTCCAAGACTAGCGCAGACGACGCCCCGACCCGGAGTCGGCGGATCAGACCCGCGCAGGCAGGGTGCGGGGTTTGTGAGCGGGCCGTCCGGCCTCGTACGCCGCGATCTCGTCCTCTTTCGCCAAGGTCAGGCTGATGTCGTCGTGGCCCTCGAGGAGACGCCAACGCGTGTAGTCGTCGATCTGGAAGGACACCGTGAGCGAGTCGCATGTCACGGTCCTCGACTCGAGGTCGACGGTGATCGACGTGCCCGGATGGTTCTCGAGGATCTTCCAGATGAGTTCGATGTCGTCCTGCTCGAGCTGGGCGGCAAGCAGGCCCTCCTTGCCGGAGTTGCCGCGGAAGATGTCGCCGAAGCGGGAGGAGAGGACGACGCGGAACCCAAAGTCCTTGAGCGCCCACACGGCATGCTCGCGGGAGGAGCCGGTGCCGAAGTCGGGGCCCGCGACGAGGACGGAGCCGGACGCGAAGTCGGGGTCGTTGAGGACGAAGTCCTCGGCGGTGCGCCAGCGGGAGAAGAGGGCGTCTTCGAAGCCGGTGCGGGTGACCCGCTTGAGGAACTTCGCGGGGATGATCTGGTCGGTGTCGACGTTCGACCGGCGCAGGGGCACGCCGATGCCGGTGTGGGTGGTGAAGGCTTCCATGGCTGCTCCTTACGCGTTCGCCGAGGTGGGGGTGAGCGGAATCGTCGGGCGCTCCGGGGTCCAGTCGACCGGTTCGGCGTCGCGGGGCAGGTCGGCGACGTCCCCGGGCGAGGACAGGGTGCCGCGGACCGCAGTCGCCGCGGCCACGAGCGGGGAGACGAGGTGCGTGCGCCCGCCCTTGCCCTGCCGGCCCTCGAAGTTGCGGTTCGACGTCGAGGCGCACCGCTCCCCCTCGGCGAGCTGGTCGGGGTTCATCCCCAGGCACATCGAGCAGCCGGCGAAGCGCCATTCGGCACCGAAGTCCTTGAAGATCACGTCGAGGCCCTCGGCTTCGGCCTGGAGGCGGACCTTCGCGGATCCGGGGACGACCATGAAGCGGACGTTCTCGGCCTTCCGCCGGCCCCGGACCACCTCGGCGGCGGCACGGAGATCCTCGATCCGGGAGTTCGTGCACGATCCGAGGAAGACGGTGTCGACTTCGATCTCGCGCAGCGGGGTGCCCGGGGTCAGGCCCATGTAGGCGAGCGCGTTCGCGGCGGCGACCTTGTCGTTCTCATCGGCGAAGTCGTCAGGCGAGGGCACCGCGGCCGACAGAGGCAGGCCCTGGCCGGGGTTCGTCCCCCACGTGACGAAGGGTTCGATGTCGGCGGCCTCGAGGACCACCTCGGCGTCGAAGGTCGCGCCCTCATCGGTGTAGAGGGTCTTCCAGTACTCCACGGCGGCGTCCCAGTCCTCGCCCTCTGGGGCGTGGGGGCGGCCCTTGACGTAGTCGAAGGTCGTCTCGTCGGGGGCGACCATGCCCGCGCGGGCGCCGGCCTCGATGGACATGTTGCAGATCGTCATCCGCGCCTCCATCGACAGGGAGCGGATCGCCGAGCCGCGGTACTCGAGCACGTAGCCCTGTCCGCCGCCGGTGCCGATCTTCGCGATGATCGCGAGGATGATGTCCTTGGCCGTCGAGCCCTCGGGCAGCTGCCCGTCGACGGTGATCGACATCGTCTTGAACGGCTTGAGGCTGAGCGTCTGGGTGGCGAGGACGTGTTCGACCTCGGAGGTGCCGATGCCGAAGGCGAGCGCCCCGAACGCTCCGTGGGTCGAGGTGTGCGAGTCGCCGCAGACGACGGTCGTGCCCGGCTGGGTGAGCCCGAGCTGGGGGCCGACGACGTGGACGATGCCCTGATCGGCGTCGCCGAGGCTGTGGAGCCGGATCCCGAACTCCTCGGCGTTCTTCCGCAGGGTCTCGATCTGCGTGCGCGAGGTCGGTTCGGCGATCGGCTTGTCGATGTCCCACGTGGGCGTGTTGTGGTCCTCGGTGGCGATCGTGAGGTCGGGGCGGCGCACGGGGCGCCCGGCGAGTCGGAGTCCGTCGAAGGCCTGCGGGCTGGTCACCTCATGGACGAGGTGGAGGTCGATGTAGATGAGATCCGGCGCTCCGTCCTCCCCCTCGGAGACGACGTGATCGGCCCAGACCTTCTCGGCCAATGTGCGTGGCATGGTTCCTCCCGCCGGTACGGAGATCCTCCGTACGCGTTGTGCTTCTTCTCGGCGTCCGAGTGCGGTCGCCTGGGGCATCCGATCGGCTCGCCGGATGCTCACCGATGGGTGTGGACAGGAATCTACTCGCCCGTATCGCATTCCGAACTTGCATCTCGCTCAATGAGACGCGCACAATGGTGTCTATGACAAGCAATGGTAGCGGCGTCGGCGTCATCGACAAGGCCGCAATGGTTCTCTCCGCCCTCGAGGCCGGACCTGCGTCTCTGGCCGAGCTCGTCTCGCTCACAGGACTCGCTCGACCGACCGCTCACCGTCTCGCCGTCGCCCTCGAGTTCCACCGCATCGTCGGCCGTGACCTCCAGGGACGCTTCGTCCTCGGTCCGCGGCTGGCCGAGCTCTCGTCTGCCGCCGGCGAGGATCGCCTCCTCGCCGCCGCCGGACCGGTGCTCGGGCAGCTGCGCGACCAGACCGGCGAATCGGCCCAGCTCTTCCGCCGCCAGGGCGATCTGCGCCTGTGCGTGGCCGCTGCCGAACGCCCGGTGGGCCTGCGCGACTCCGTGCCGATCGGGGCGACCCTGAGCATGCGCGCCGGTTCCGCGGCCCAGGTGCTGCTCGCATGGGAGGAGCCCGACCGCCTCCACACCGGCCTGCGCGGCGCCCGGTTCTCCGCGACCATGCTCTCCGGTGTCCGCCGCCGAGGCTGGGCGCAGTCGATCGCCGAGCGCGAGCGCGGCGTCGCCTCCGTCTCCGCCCCCGTGCGGGGTCCGAGCAACCGGGTCGTCGCCGCGGTCTCGATCTCCGGACCCGTCGACCGCCTCACCCGCCAGCCGGGCCGGCTCCACGCGAAGGCCGTCGTCGACGCCGCCCGGGCGCTCACCGAGGCCCTCGTCCGAGGCTGACGATACTCGGGAGCCGCATGACCGACCTCATCGACCTCGCCTATGGGACAAGCACTGCTGTCGTCTCCCCGGTCGGCGCGAGCCTGCGCGACTATACGGTTGCGGGACGACCCGTCGTCGTCGAGACGGGCACCTCCGACGGCGCGGTGCTCGCGCCGTGGCCCAACCGCATCGCCGACGGACGCTACGAGTTCGACGGCACGGTCCACCAGCTTCCGATCACCGAGCCGGCACGGAACACCGCTCTGCACGGGCTGGTCATCGACGTCGAATGGGACGTCGTCGAGGCGACGGAGACTTCGGTGACGCTCACGACGCAGCTCTCCCCTTCACCCGGGTACCCGTTCCGATTCCTTCTCACCGTCCGCTACGACCTCGGCGAGGAGGGACTGCGGGTCCACGCGCGTGCTGAGAACATCGGCACCGAAGCGGCTCCGTTCGGCTTCGGCTTCCACCCGTGGTTTCATCCGGGGGCCGAGTACGTCGACGCCGCGCAGCTGGTCATTCCCGCCGGAACCTGGCTCGTCCCCGATGAGCGCCTCATCCCCGTGGAGTCGCGCCCGTTCGACGACGGTTCGGAGGTCCCTCTCGACCACGATGCGGAGATGTCCGATTGCCTCACGTGCAAGGACTTCCGTGCCCTGCGCAGCGTGGACGGGACGCAACTCGACGATGCGTTCGGTCAGCCGCGCAGCGACGAGGACGGCCGGTCGCGGGCGCGGCTCAGGGGTGCCGACGGTCGGGAGACGGTCATCGACGTCGACTCGGGATTCCGCAACTGGCAGGTCTACACGGGCGATGAGCTCGACGGCGGTATCGCCCGCCGCGCACTCGCGATCGAGCCGATGACCTGTCCACCGAATGCCTTCGCGACCGGAGAAGACGTCGATGTCGTCGAGCCCGGCGGAACACTCGCGATCGAGTGGGGCATCCGGCTGATCTGATCCCGGCGCCTCTCCCGGTCAGCTCCCTTTCGACCTGCTCCGCTTGAATGGAACCTGTGTGTTCGCGTCGATGATCAGCGCGCTGTGACGGACAGCCAGCGGCCCGTGAGGATGCCCTGATAGATTGCGAAGACGCAGGTGGGCGGCGTCACATCGTCCATCGGGCAATCAGCATCGCCGAGAGAGAGGTCGACTATGACGACATCCCCGCAGGACCCGAACCAGGACCCCAACCGCCCCGACACCCCGTCCTCCCGGCCGCAGGGCGATTCGCGGCAGCAGCCGGGCGATTCGCCGTCGTCGCAGGTCGGGCCTGACCGCAGCCACGATCCGGCGGCCGCCTCATCGAACGAATCGGGACTGCCGACCGGCAGTCAGCCGGCGCAGCAGTACGGCAGTCAGCCGCAGGCCGGCAGCCCGTACGACGGCAGCCCCTACGACGGCTACGCACAATCCAGCGGCTACGGCCAGTCGGCCAGCTACGGCCAGTCGGGCGGATACGGAGCACCCGGCCCCTACGGTCAGGCGGGGACGCACGGTCAGCATCAGCACTACGGTCAGGCCGCGCCCTACGGTCACGAGACCGGCTACGGTCAGCCCGGTCAGCCCTCGGAGCCGGGATTCCTCAAGTCGCTCTTCGACTTCCGATTCGAGAACTTCGTCGCCGTGCGCTGGGCCGGGATCATCTACCTGCTCGCCATCATCGTCGCAGGACTGTGGTGGTTGGGAGCGATCCTCTCGGCGATCGCGATCGGAGCCGCGGCGAACACCCCGACGATGTTCAACCCTGAGCCCTCGTTCAATGCGTGGCCGCTCGTCCTCACGATCGTCTTCGGCTGGATCGGGCCGGCCCTATGGGTGATCTTCGTCCGTCTCGTCCTCGAACTCATCGTCGCCAGCGTCAAGACCGCCGAGCACACGAAGCGCATCGCCGACTCATCCGGTCGGTGAGGGCACAGACGCGGGGGCGCCGCTCAGCGACGCCCCCGCGGGCAGAAATAGAGTGAGCCCCGCACCGATGGATCGGTGCGGGGCTCAACCGTACCCCCGAGCAGATTCGAACTGCCGTTACCGCCTTGAGAGGGCGGCGTCCTAGGCCACTAGACGACGGGGGCCGATGAACAGATCCTCAGATCGCTCTGAAGCTGTCCGCTGGGGTACCAGGACTTGAACCTAGACTAAGTGAACCAGAATCACTCGTGCTGCCAATTACACCATACCCCACTGCTATGCGGGACTTCCCTGGAGGAATTCCCCTCAGCAACGAGATATAACTCTACACAGGCCCCTCCCCCGCCGCCAAATCCAAACCGTGTGACCTTCTTAACACCGCCGAGGCGGAGAGGGAGGACCGCCTCCCTCACGCCCTCGCGAGCGTGATGAGTCGGTCGAGGACCCGGTAGCCGTCGGCGCGCAGGCCGTTGTGCTCGTACTCGTTCGTCACCCACGGGCGCACGCCGTCCATGAGCTCGGCCGTGGCCAGAGAGTACTCGGCAGGGACGTAGGCGTCCTCGAAGTACACGGCAGCGGCCCCGCGCACGGTCGAGGCCCGCAGCGCATCGACGTCGTAGAGCTTCGGCCACTCATAGGCGGCGACGACCTCGGCCACCTCGGCGAACGGTGCGAGCTCGGGATCCTCGGCGAAGGACTCAGGGCCGGCATGCTCACCGGCGAGCAGGGTGGGATCGTCACGGACCTCCGCAGGCATCGCCCGCCTCGCCGCCCAGTTCGTCACGGTCCCGTCGGCCCAGCACGATTCGTGGACGACCGCGTACAGCGGGTTGCGTCCCGAGAACGGCAGGGCACCCGCGAGATCATGGCGCAGGCCGGAGGAGCCCGGATCGAGGTCGAGGAGGTAGTGGAGGGCCTCAGGTCCGTCGGAGGCGCCGAGGTGGTGCCCGAGGAGGCGCACCCGCTCGGTCGTCGCCCGTGCCCCGCCCGGCAGTGCGATGCCGCCGTCGGCTCCGGCGAGGTCCATGAGCGCGGCCATCCGGTCGCGATCGCCGGGGAAGTTCCGGTAGTGCTGCTCGGACTTGCGCATCATCTGCGCCCACGTCGCCCGATAGACGTCGACGGGATCGACCCCGATCGCGGGCAGCCCGCCGGTGAAGTAGGCCTCGGTGAGCGACTCCGAGTGCGCGGAGACGTAGCGCAGAGCGGTGAAACCGCCGAAGGACTGCCCGAGCACCGACCAGCGGTCGACGCCGAGTTCACGGCGCAGCGCCTCGGCGTCCTCGACGATCGAGTCCGCCCGGTAGCACGCGAGCACCTCGGCGATGGCCTCGGGATCGTCGCCGGCGATGTCGAGACCGGTGATCCGGCCCTCGACCGAGCCGATCGGACTCGACTTTCCGGTCCCCCGCTGGTCGAGCATGACCACCTGGAAGTCCTCGAGCGCCCGGGCCAGCCACGAGCCCTGTCCCACCGGAGTCGTCGGGCGAGGCGCCTCGAATCCGGGTCCGCCCTGGAGGAAGACGAGGTAGGGCTTGGAGCTCTCGGCCTCATCGGCGACGATCCGGGCGAAGACCTCGATCCTCGCAGAGGCCGCCGAGTCCGCGTCGAGCCGACCGAAATGGTCGAGCGGGACCTCGACGGTCACGTCACGGAGATGAAGGCCCCCGCGCTGCCATGGGTGGACGTTCACAGCTGCGCCGCCAGCGCGCGCAGACGGGTGAGCGAGGACTCCTTGCCGAGGATCTCGAGTGACTCGAACAGCGGCGGGGAGACGCGGCGCCCGGAGACGGCGACGCGCAGCGGGCCGTAGGCCAGGCGCGGCTTGATCTCCATCTCGTTGACGAGCTTCTCCTCGAGCACGGCCTGGAGCCTCTCCGTCCTCCAGTCCTCGAGTCCCTCGAGGACCTCGATCGAGGCGGCGAGCACCTCGGGGGCGGAGTCCTTGAGGGTCTTGAGCCCGTCCTCGGACATCGTCAGCTCGGCATCGGGGGTGAAGAGGAAGGCGAGGAGGTCGGGCGCCTCGCCGAGGAGGTTCATCCGGGTCTGGACGAGCGGTGCCGCCTGGTCGAGGATCGCCAGCTGAGCATCCGTCGGTTCGGCCGGGAGCACCTCGGCGGCCTGGAGGTAGGGGATGAGGCGGTCACGGAAGTCGTCCGGGGCGAGCATTCGGATGTGGTCGGCGTTGATCGCCGTCGCCTTCTTGATGTCGAAGCGCGCCGGGTTGGGCAGGACGTCGTGGATGTCGAAGGCCTGGGTGAACTCGTCGACGGTGAACACGTCGCGGTCGGGCCCGATCGACCAGCCGAGCAGCCCGAGGTAGTTGATGAGGCCTTCGGGGATGAAGCCGTGCTCGCGGTGGAGGAAGAGGTTCGACTCAGGGTCGCGCTTGGACAGCTTCTTGTTCCCCTGGCCCATGACGTAGGGCAGGTGGCCGAACTCGGGAGTCGCCTCGGCGATGCCGATGTCCTTGAGGGCTTCGTAGAGGACGATCTGGCGCGGGGTCGAGGAGAGGAGGTCCTCGCCGCGGAGCACATGGGTGATGCCCATGAGCGCATCGTCGACGGGGTTGACGAGCGTGTAGAGGGGCTGGCCGTTCGCGCGGACGACGACGAAGTCGGGGATCGTGCCGGCCTTGAAGGTGATCTCGCCGCGGACGAGGTCGGTGAAGGTGATGTCGGTATCGGGCATGCGCACGCGCCACACGGGCTCACGGCCCTCGGCCCGGAACGCGGCGATCTGCTCGTCGGTGAGGTCGCGGTCGAAGCCGTCGTAGCCGAGCTTGGGGTCGCGGCCGGCGGCGGTGTGGCGGGCTTCGACCTCTTCGTTCGTCGAATAGGACTCGTAGATGTGTCCGGCGTCCTTGAGCTTCTCGATGACGCCTGCGTAGATGTCACCGCGCTCTGACTGCCGGTAGGGGCCGTCGGGTCCGCCGACCTCGATGCCCTCGTCCCAGTCGAGCCCGAGCCACTTCATCGCCTCGACGACCTGGGAGAAGCTTTCCTCGGAGTCGCGGGCGGCGTCGGTGTCCTCGATGCGGAAGACGAAGGTGCCGCCGGTGTGCTTGGCGTAGGCCCAGTTGAACAGGGCAGTGCGGACCATGCCGACGTGCGGCGTGCCGGTGGGCGAGGGACAGAAGCGGACTTTGACGGTCATGTGGTGATCGGCTCCAAGGAGTGGTGGTTTGTGTAGGTTTCGTGCAGGGGCGAGCAGGTTCGACTCAGGCGTCCATGACGGGGTTGGAGAGCACTCCGAGACCGTCGATGGCGATGTCGACGCGGTCGCCGGCGACGATCCGACCGACCCCCGCGGGCGTGCCGGTGAGGATGACGTCGCCGGGCAGCAGCGTGATCGTCTCGGAGAGGTGCTCGATGATCGTCGGGATGTCGAAGATGAAGTCCGCGGTCGTCCCGTCCTGCTTGAGATCTCCGTCCACCCACGAACGGATGCTCAGGTCGTCGACGTCGAGGTCGGTCTCGATCCACGGGCCCAGCGGGCACGAGGTGTCGAAGCCCTTGGCCCGGGTCCACTGCGTGTCCGACTTCTGCAGGTCACGCAGGGTGACATCGTTCGCCGAGGTGTATCCGAGGACGTGGTCGAGTGCGTTCTCCGCCTTCACGCCCTTCGACACGCGTCCGATGATGACGGCGAGCTCGGCCTCATAGGAGACGTGTTCGCTGATCGCGGGCAGCCGGATGGGGTCGCCGGGGCCGATGACCGAGGTGTTCGGCTTGAAGAACGTCACCGGGGTGACCGGCACCTCGTTGCCGAGTTCGGCGGCGTGGTCGGCGAAGTTCCGGCCGACGCCGATGACCTTGGACCGGGGCAGGATCGGCGAGAGGAGGCGGACGTCGTCGAACTTCAGCCGCTCCCCCGTCGACTGCGCGGGAGCGAAGAACGGGTCGGAGTCGAGGACGGCGAGGCTGAGACCCGAGGTGTCCCACTGCCCGTTCTCGATCGGCGGAACCTCGCCTTCGACGACTCCGTAGGCGGGTTCGTCCTTGTGCACAAATCTCGCAATACGCATGATGCCCAGTCTAGACGCCGAGTTCGCTTCGCTCGGGTCGCGGTATCGTGTCGGCATGACGAGCGTGCGGATCATCGGCAGCGGAATCGCCGGGGCGACCCTGGCCGCCGCGCTCGACCGGCCCGAGTGGACGGTGACCGTCCACGAACGCGATCCGCAGGCGAGAGCCCTGGACACGGCGTTCGCCCTCTTTCCCTCCGCCATGACCGCCCTGCGCCGGGCAGGCCTGAGCACTGCGGTCGAAAAGTCGGGCGTCCGCGTCGACGAGGCGACGATCCGCAGCGCCGACGGCCGCCTCCTCGCCCGGCCGCCCCGCCTCGGAGCGCTGATGATCGGCCGCGCACAGCTCCACTCCCTCCTCACCGCCGCCAGACCGACCTCGACACCCCTGCTCACCGGGGAGGTGGCCGACCCGACGACGCTTGCGGCCGATGTCCTCGTCGGCGCCGACGGTGCCCGCAGCAGGGTTCGGTCGGCTGTCTGGGGCGAGCGGTCCGGGCCTCGGCGTCCTCGGCTCACGGTCATCCGCGGCGTCATCGACGCAGACCTCTCCGGTGGCACCGTCACCGAATACTGGGGTGATCGCATGCTCTTCGGCATCACCCCGCTGCCCGGGAATCGGACGAACTGGTTCACCGCCTTCCCCGAACACCGCTTCGCGAGCACGTCCGCCGGGCTCGCCCACCTCCGCCGGGCGGCTCGGGTCTTCCCCTCCCCGGTCACCGCGGTCGTCGAGGCCGCAAGGACCGGGCAGACCGTGATCAGCGGCATCCACGTGTCTCGTCCCCTGCGGTCCTTCGTCCGCGGCCGGACCGTGCTCATCGGCGACTCCGCCCACGCAATGCAGCCGAACCTCGGCCGTGGGGCGTGCGAGTCGATCTGCGATGCCGTCGCCCTCGCCGAACTCCTCAACGCCGACGAACCGGCGTCGGCGCTCGCACGCTACTCTCGCCGCCGCGTGGTGACTCCGCAGGTCATCCGCTCGGGCGCGAGCGTCGCCTCGGGAGTGGCGTTGGCCGGTGGACCGGTCGGGCGCGTCCGTGACCGTGTCCTCTCAGCCCTCGCGCGACTGGGCACCGCACCCTGAGAGACTGGGGGCATGGACTCCTTCGACCTGACGACGATCGGTGCCGACCTCCCGGCGGCTGAGCTCATCGAGCGTCTTCCCGCCGAGGTGGCCGACCCCTTCCCGCGCCTCGTCGTCGAAGCCCCGCCCGGCACCGGCAAGACGACCCTCGTGCCCCCGCTCATCGCCGAGCATCTGCGCACCACCGCCGGACCCGACTCCGGCCGCATCGTCGTCACCCAGCCGCGACGGATGGCGGCCCGCGCTGCGGCGAGGCGGCTCGCGCACCTGACGGGGACCCGCCTCGGCGAGGACATCGGCTTCACGGTGCGCGGGGAGTCCTTGGTCTCGGCACGCACGCGGATCGAGTTCGTCACCACGGGAGTGCTGCTGCGGCGGATGCTCGGCGATCCGGAGCTGCCAGGCGTCGCCGCGATCATCCTCGACGAGGTCCACGAACGCCACCTCGACACCGACCTCGTCTTCGCCATGGGCAGGGAACTCGTCGAGCTCCGTGACGACCTCAGCCTCGTCGTCATGTCCGCGACCCTCGACGCCCGCGATTGGGCGAGGCGTGTGGGTGTCCCGACCGACCCGGCACCGGTCCTCTCCGTCGCGGCGCAGACGCATCCGCTCGACGTCCGGTGGGCACCGGCTCCCGAACGCCCCCTCGACGCCCGTGGGGTAAGCCGGGCCTTCCTCGACCACCTCGCCCGCACGACTGTCCGTGCCCTCGAGGAGTCAGCAGGCGGCGACGTCCTCGTCTTCGCCCCTGGAGCTCGCGAGGTCGACGAGGTGGCCGACCGGATCCGCGGGCAGCTGTCCGGATCCGCGGCGTCCCTCGGTTCCGGGATGCCTGCCGTAAGCGTCCACACGCTCACCGGCCGCACCCCGGCCGCCGACCAGGACGCGATCCTCCGGCCCCGGAACCCCGACGACAGTGAGCGCCGGGTCATCGTCACCACCTCGGTGGCGGAATCTGCGCTCACGGTGCCCGGCGTGAGCATCGTCGTTGATTCGGGGCTCGCCCGTGGTCCCCGCCTCGATACCAAGCGGCGGATGTCGGGGCTCGTGACGACCCGGGAATCGAAGGCTTCCGGTGTCCAGCGCTCGGGTCGCGCCGCCCGCCTCGGCCCCGGCGTCGTCTACCGGTGCCTGTCCGAGTCCGACTGGGCCTCCCTGCCCGAGCACACCCCGCCGGAGATCGCGACCGCCGACCTCACCTCGGCGGTCCTCGACCTCGCCTCCTGGGGCGGTGACACCGAGCTGCTGCCCGACCCGATGCCGCATCACGCCTGGGCCCTGGCCGTGGACAACCTCGTCGGCCTCGGTGCCGTCGAGGTCGACACCGGTGATAGGACGCCCCCGGAGGCGCGGCGCGCCGACCTGCACGTCACCGACCTCGGGCGGGCGATCGCCCGGGTGCCGGCGTCCGTGTGGGCGGCACGCGGACTCCTCGACGGGGCGGCGATGCTCGGGGCCCGGGCCGCCGCCGAGGCGGTCGCCGCCGTCGAATCCGACCGCCGCTCCTCCGGCGCCGACCTCACCGCGGTGCTGCGCGACCTCCGTGCCTCCCGCGACCGGCGCTTCACCCAGGACGTCGACCGGTTCACACGCATCGTCGGCGAGTACAGCGGCGGCGGCACGGCGGGTGAGCGCCTGCGACCGGAGGACCTCGGGCTCGTCGTCGCCCTCGCCTTCCCCCACCAGATCGCCCGAGCGCGCAACGGTGCCGATGCCGAGTATCTGCTCGCCTCGGGCACCGCCGCCTCGCTGCCGAGAAACTCTCCACTCATGGGCAGCCCGTGGCTGGCGATCGCCGAGGTGGGTCTGGCAGGCGGGCGGCCGACGATCCGCTCGGCCGTTCCCATCGACGCGGACACGGCCGAACTCGCCGGGGCGGGACTGCTCGTCACGGAGGAGTCGGCGACGTTCACGGACGGGAAGGTGCGCGCGGTCCGGCAGACCCGCCTCGGCGGGATCGCACTGACGTCGACGCCGATCACGGCGAGCCCGGAGCTCGCGCGGGAGGCGATCGCCCGCTCGATCGAGGACAGGGGTGCGCGGGAGGTGCTGCGGCCGAGTCCCGCCTTCGACCAGCTGCGCGCACGGCTCGGGCTGCTCCGTCACGTCATCGGACAGCCGTGGCCGGACGTGCGGTGGTCGCATCTCGCGCACACTCTGCCCGACTGGTGTCCGGCGGCGCTCGACCGCATGGCGCGCGGCGCCGACCCGGGTGCCGTCGACCTCGTCGGTGCGCTGCGCACACTGCTCCCGTGGCCGGAGGCGGCCCGTCTCGACGAACTCGCCCCGGAGACGATCGAGGTGCCGAGCGGATCGCGGGTGCGCCTCGACTACCCCGACCCGGACGACGTCGGCGACGACGACTCCCCGAATGGGCCGGTCCTCGCCGTCAAACTCCAAGAGGTCTTCGGGTGGACCGAGGTCCCGCGGATCGCCGACGGTCGGGTGCCCGTCGTCCTCCACCTCCTCTCCCCCGCACGCCGGCCGCTGGCGGTGACGAGCGACCTCGCATCGTTCTGGGAGGGCGCGTACCCGCACGTGCGGGCGGAGAACCGCGGCCGCTATCCCAAGCACCCGTGGCCCGAGGATCCGATCAGCGCTCCCGCGATGCGCGGAACGAAGCGGTCTGGGACAATGGAACGGTGACTCAGGCTCTCTCCTCCGCACCGCCGGCCCCCGCAGCTGACGCTGTCGTCGGGCCCGGTTCGCGGTTGTCGGCTCCCGCGTGGCGGACGTTGCGCGAGGAGCACGAAGCGCAGGTCGCCACCCGCACCGATGCGCACGTCGCCCGCCGGATGGCCGGGGAGAAGCACCCCGTCGAGGACTTCCTCTTCACGTACTACCCGTTCAAGGCCGGTCAGCTCGCGAAGTGGAATCCCGGAGCCGGGGTCCTCCTCGAGCTCGAGACCTCAGGCGACCGCGAGTACGTCGACCGTCGGTGGTATCGCACGGACGGCACCGTCGCCGAGGTGGACCTCGAGTCCTGGAGAGCCGACCGAGGCGAGGGGGCTCGGTTCATCGCCGCGCTTCTGTCCGCCACCCTCGATCGCGAAGCGAACATCGGGTGCTTCGGCCTCCACGAATGGGCGATGGTCTATCGGATGAGCGAGGACGAACGCCGCCATCAGCAGGTGCCGCTGCGGCTGAGCTCCGCGGAGACCGACGCCGTCGTCGAACGCCACCGCATCCAGTGCTCCCACCACGATGCGTTCCGCTTCTTCACCGCCGCCGCCAGGCCGCGCAACACGCTCCAGCCGACACGTGAGGGCATGGTCGGCAACGAACAGCCGGGTTGCCTCCATGCGGGCATGGACCTCTACAAGTGGGCGATGAAGATCGGGCCGATCGCCCCGTCGCCGCTCGTCCTCGACTGCTTCGATCTCGCCCTCGACATCCGCACGCTCGACATGGAGGCCTCCCCCTACGATCTGCGCGGCTGGGGCTACGGAGTCGTCGCGATCGAGACCGCGGCCGGCAAGGCGGAGTACATGGAGCGCCAGCAGGCCTTCAGCCGCCGTGCGCAGGCGCTGCGCCGACGCCTCCTCGACGCACTTGCAGCTGCCGGCATCAGCTGAGGCCGACGGGGCTGGCGCACGCCCCTCCCGAACGGCGCGCACCCCGGTCGGCACCGCACCTCCCGGACGGCGCGCACAGCCGCGGGGACTCGCGGCTATCATCGGCGGCATGCGCGCCATCGTCTACGACCGCTTCTCCACACCGCCGCAGCTTGCCGACATCCCTGCACCGACGGCTCCCGACCACGGGGTCGTCATCGACGTCGACGCCACTGGCGTCTGCCGCAGCGATCATCATGCCTGGTCAGGGCACGATGAGACGGTGAGTCTGCCGCACGTGCCCGGGCATGAGCTCGTCGGGCGGATCGCCTCGGCGGGGCCGGCGGTCGAGGGATTCCACGTCGGTGAGCGGGTGACGGTGCCCTTCGTGTGCGGGTGCGGGGCGTGCCGGTGGTGCCGCTCCGGCAACGCCCACGTGTGCCCGAACCAGACGCAGCCGGGCTTCACGCACTTCGGGTCGTGGGCGGATCAGGTCGTCATCCATCACGCCGACGCCAATCTCGTCACCGTGCCCGAGGAGCTGCCGGATTCCGCACTCGTCGGGCTCGGGTGCCGCTTCGCCACGGCCTTCCACGGACTGCGGGTCCGCGCCGAGCTGCAGGCCGGTGAGACCGTGGCCGTGTTCGGCTGCGGCGGGGTGGGTCTCTCGACGATCATGATCGCCCGCGCGATCGGGGCACAGGTCATCGCGGTCGACATCAGCGATGCCGCCCTCGACCGGGCCCGGGACCTCGGAGCGAGCCGGACGGTCAGCGCACGCGGACTGGGACCCGGGGAACTCGCCGAGGCTGTCGTCCGGGCCGCCGCGGCTGTCGAGCCGGCTGCCGACCGTCCGGGCGGGGTCGCCGTGACCGTCGATGCCCTGGGACGGCAGGACACGATCACCTCGGCGATCGCCTCCCTCGGCCCATTGGGCAGGCATGTGCAGATCGGGCTGCTCGACGGCGAGCCCGTCATCGACGTGCCCCGCGTCATCGCGCTCGAGCTGAGCATCCTCGGCTCCCACGGCATGGCCGCAGCCGGCTACCCCGAGCTCGTCGCCCTCGTCGCCTCCGGCGATCTGCGGCCGCAGGATCTCGTCACCACGACGATCGGTCTCGAACAGGCACCGCAGGCGATGCTCGATATGGATGAGGCCGGCGCGACGACGGCTGGGATGACGATCATCGACCTCGGTCTCGGCCGCTGACCAGCGGCTCACCGCAGCCGGCCGAGCTCACTCCATGACCGCGAGCACGACCGAATGGTCCTGACCGGGCCAGCGTCCGAGCAGGAGACCGGATTCGGTGCCCTCGAGCGGCGAGTCGAGTGTGAGCTCGGTGATGAGGTCGACGCCGCCGGCACCGGCCAGCGGGCCCGTGCCGTGGACGTGGGCGACGTCGGTGATCTCCTCGACGCGCTCGCCCGCGTCGTCGACGAGGTACTGCTTCGCCGAGGTGCCCGCGGTGGCGATCGTCGCGTCAAGGCGGCGCCGGAACAGGGGATCGCCCATGCCCGCGTACACCCAGCGCGTGCCGAGGACCGAATGCTCCATCGTCGTGATGAGGGCATCGGCGGCACCGTCGAGGGGCTCACCGCGGTACGTCAGCGGCACCTGGAACGTGCGACCGCCGCTGGAGACGATGTGGACCTCGAGCCCGACCTCACCGGCGGGGTCGTCGAACCGATAGGCGGTGACCTTCTGCAGCGGCTCACGCTCGAGGTCGAGGTCGGACGCCCAGTCCTGCGCGGCCACCCACTCCGTGATGACCTCGAGCTTGCCGGGGCTGAGCTCGGCGTCGAAGATGTCAGCCATGGTGTGCCCTTTCGTGGGTCGCGAGGGTGCGGGGCCGGCGGTGCGGTGGTCAGGCCTTGCGGGTGCCGGGGATCCACTCCCCGTCGACGATCTCGTAGTCGGAGAAGATCGCCGGAGCCTCGGTCTGCATGATCTCGCCGATCTTGTTGAACACGAGGCGGATCTCCTCCTCGGCGCCCTTCGCGGTGCGCATCTCGATGACGTGGCGCAGGGAGCGGAGGTTCGCGGTGTAGACGATGCCGGTGGCCAGGCCTTCGGGGGCGAAGCGGCGCATGAACGAGGTCATGTGCTTCTTGTGCGCGAACTTCGTGCCCTCTTCGTCGAGGCCGAAGTGCTCGGCCATCCACTTCTGATGCTCTTCGAGGGTGTCGAGGACGGCGAGCGAGCGCTCCATGAGCTCGGGATCCTCACGGGCCCAGTCGGGGAACCAGAACGGGATGTCGGCGAGGCGGACGTAGCGCAGGGACTCCTGCGAGAACGCGGAGCCGGCACGGTGGCGGATGAGCTCGTGGGTGAGGACACGGGAGACGTTGTGGAGGACGAACGTGAAGTTCGCATGCTCGAGCACCGACCCGTGCTGGGAGGAGATGACGTTGCCGAGGTAGGACGCCGAATCGGTGCGCACACGGGAGACATTCGGATTGAGGCCCGGCTCCCACGAGCGGTAGCACATGCGTCCGGAGAACTCGAGGAGGTCCTCGGCGTCCGGTGACTCCGCTGCTTCGACCCTGTCCGCCCACGAGGTGCCCCCGACTTCGTCGAGGTACGTCCTCATCGCCTCCCAATCGATGCTGGGCTTGGCGAGCAGTTCAACGGACGGTTCGACCTGGCGCATGTCTCTCCTTGGAGGTTCGGGACGCTGTGGTTCCCAATCCTACAGAGTGTCGGGGTCATCGAGGACGGGGTGCTCACGCTCGCGGGCGCCGGGCCCGGTCTGCCGGTCGCTCAGGCCTCCGGGCCGTCCTGATCCCGCCCGATCTCCGTCCGATTCCTCCGATAGAGGACGGTGAGCAGGATCGCTCCGCCGCCGAAGAAGACGACCCCGACAGCGGCGACGACGGTGAGCGCCGTCGGCGCCACGATCGTCGACTCGATCGCCATCCCCGCAATGGCGAGGGCGACGATCACCGCGCACGCTACGGCGAAGGCCGAGCTGCCGGCGATCGCGAGCAGCAGACTCGAGCGCAGGCTCATCGACGGCAGCCGCATGAATCCGGCGAGCAGGCATCCACCGAAGAAGAGGACGACGAGGATGGCGACGAGCTCGCCGGTCAGGAGCATGCCCATACCGATGAGGACGAACATCGCGGAGACGACGATGAGGAGGATCGCGCTGCGTCGTTCGCTGCGGATGCGCCGTTCCTCACGACTGAGCCTGGCCATGGTTCGCCTCCCTGAGTCCTCGCGCCCAGCATAGCGGCACCGGCGACCTGCGGTCGGCGCTCTCGTCGCCTCAGGCGAGCAAGATCGACTCGAGCGGAGTCTCCGTTTCACCCTCGACGAGGTGGACACGAGCGAGGGGGTCTTCGGTGACCACCGAGGCGAGCGCACCGTCGGTGAAGACGGCGGCAGCACCGTCGTCGAGTCCGAATCCCGGGCCCGGCAGGGTCCCGTCGGCGATCCACGTCCGGAACGTCTCGGCCCGACCCTCTTCGCCGTGATGGTGCGGGCAGGCGCTGCCGGGGAGGAAGCCGAGGCCGTCCCGGAGCGGCGCCAGAGGCCCGAAGGAGTCCGTCGACGAGGCCTCGAACCAGCAGTTCGCGCCGGCGCTGATCCCGGCGAGGATCGTGCCGGAGGCCGCGGCCCGCTGCAGAACGTCGTCGACGCCGTGCGTGCGCCACAGAGCGAGGAGGTTGACCGTCGATCCTCCGCCGACGTAGACAAGGTCCATCTCCGCGAGCATCTCCGGCTCCCGGTATCCCCAGGGGCTCTGTCCGAAGAGGGAGAGCACATGCGTCTGGGCGCGACCGGTGAAGGCGGCCTCGAAGCGCTCGATGTAGTCGCGGCTGTCGCCGGAGGCGGTCGGGACGAAGCACACGCGCGGCAGTGCCGGACTGTGAGGCTGAGCCGCTGCCACCCGACGACCCGCGAGGTCGAGCAGCCAGTCGTCGGTGGCTGACTCTCCGGTCTCCGACATCGAGAAGCCGCCTCCGCCGAGAGTGACGATCGTGCCGCGGAACGCCCCGATCACGGAACCCGGTGCGTCCACGCCTCAGTGCCGAACTTCTCCGCGACGAGCTTGCGGGCGCGGTCGAGCTCGGCTTCGGTGTAAGTGTCCTCAGTGGCGCCGTAGCGGTCGATGAACGTCGTCGCCATGGTCTCGATGATGTCGGTGCGGGTCTCACCGGTCTGGCTGCGCAGCGGGTCGACGCGCTTCTTCGCACTCGCAACGCCTTTGTCGGAGATCTTCGCCTGACCGATGCGGAGGATCTCGACCATCTTGTCGGCATCGATGTCGTAGCTCATCGTCGCGTGGTGGAGCAGCGTGCCGTCGCGCAGGCGCTTCTGCGCGGCCCCGCCGATCTTGCCCTCGGTCGAGGAGATGTCGTTGATCGGTTTGTAGAAGGCCTCGACCCCGAGGCTGCGCAGAGCCGCGAGCACCCATTGGTCGAGGAAGACGTAGGACTCCTGGTAGTCGAGGCCGGCGACAAGCGACGGCGGGACGAACATCGAATACGTGATGCAGTTGCCGCCCTCCATGAACATCGCTCCCCCACCGGAGATGCGGCGGACGACCTCGACGCCGTACTTCTCGACGCCTTCGGGGCGGATCTCGTTGACGTAGGACTGGAAGGCGCCGATGACGGTGGCGGTGTCGTCCCATTCCCAGAACCGCAGGGTGGGCCGGCGCCTGCCCGCGGAGACCTCTTCGAGGAGCACCTGGTCGAGGGCGACGTTGAGCTGTGTCGGCAGGACTTCGCCGCGGATGATCTGCCAGTCGAAGTCGGTGAAGTCCGCGGCCGATCCGAGGGCCCGACGCACTGCTGTGGCGACATCTGCGGTGGAGAACCCGTGCATGGCGAGTTCGGAGCCGTACGTCGCGAGCGCGTCGTCGAGGCGTTCGCGCAGCTGCGCGTTGTCGGCGGTGACGTCGGCGCCGACGAGGGCCGGTGCGAGATCGAAGTAGGCGTCCTCGGGTTCGAGGAAGAAGTCGCCGGAGATCGTGGCCCCGGTGATGGTCTGTCCGTCGGTCTCGACGTCGGCGACGACGAGTTTGCCGCCGATGACCTTGTACTCCGCGTGGAAGCGCTGCGTCTCATTCGTCATGGCTCCACGCTACGCCGCCGCACAGGCCCCTGCCAGTGAGTCCCCTCACCTCTGCAGGGGCCTGCGCGACCCCGGTTCACTCCCCCGTCAGCGCGTTCCAGAGGAATCGGTAGCTCAGCGCCCGCACGAACGCGGCCTGCTTGTTGTCCGAGGCCGCCGCGTGGCCGCCTTCGGTGTCTTCGAAGAACCACACGTCAGGGATCCCCATCGCCTGCATGCGCGCCGCCATCTTCCGTGCCTGCACGGGTCCCACCCGATCATCGGAGGTCGCGGTCCAGAAGAGGACGGGCGGGTAGTCGACGCTGCGGTCGAGAAGGTGGTAGGGCGAGAAGTGCTGGATGAAGGCCCAGTCCGCGGGGTCGTCGGGATCGCCGTATTCGGCCTTCCATGAGTACCCGGCGCTGAGCTTGGTGTACCGGCGCATGTCGAGCAGCGGAACCCCGCAGGAGACCGCGCCGAAGAGCTCGGGGTACTGGGTGAGCATGTTGCCGACGAGGAGACCGCCGTTCGATCCGCCCGCGCAGCCGAGGTCCTCGGTCCGGGTCACGCCCCGGTCGATGAGATCCCTCGCGACGGCGGAATAGTCCTCGTAGGCGCGCATCCGGTTCTCTCGCATCGCCGAGGTGTGCCACTGCGGTCCGTACTCGCCGCCGCCGCGGATGTTGGCGAGCACGTAGACTCCCCGGCGGCCTGCGGGGATGTCGTGGCCGCGCCCTGCGCCGCGGCCCTGTGTCTCCCGCGAGAGCCAGCCGAGGCCGACGATGGGCGAGTAGACGGGCGTGCGGCTGACCTCGAATCCGCCGTAGCCGTCGAGGAGCGTCGGGTTGTTGCCGTCGAGCACCAGACCCGACTCGGCGATCTGGAAGTAAGGAACCTGCGTGCCGTCGGCGCTCGTCGCGAAGTGCTGCTCGACGGTGAGGCCGTCTGAGTCGAAGAGCGCAGGCGAGGACTTGATCACCTCAGGCGCCGACGCCTGAGCGCCGGCTGCGTCGCCGAGGCTGCCGTAGGAGAGCGTCGAGGGGGTGAGGAAGCCGGTGCTCACGAGCCAGTAGTCGTTGGCGGTGGCGTCATCGTCGGGGTCGACGGGGGCGAAGCTGACCATATGGTTCGCCTCGACGCCGGGGAGCGGCGCGGAGGCGAAGTCGTCGCTCGGGTCGAGGACGACGAGCTCGGACTGGACGTCTCGGAGCAGTTCGAGGACGAGCCGGTCGCGAGTCCACGACCACGACGCCAACGCGGTGTGGGCGTCGGGGGTGAAGATCAGCCGGGGTCGGATGGTGCCGGCCTTGACCTCGGCGGTCGGGGCCGCGGCGAGTCCGCCGGCGGGAACGACGACCGTGCCTGCGTCCCAGTCCGACTGCGGTCGGAAGAGGACGAAGTCGTCGTCGATTCCGACGGAGACGTCGGTGGGGACGTCGACGGGGATCCAGGCGTCCTCCCACGACGAGGCGGTCCTCGGCAGGGCGTGGTCCGGTCCGCGGAGATCGTCGAGGTCGATGAAGCTCGCCCGGGAACTGAAGAAGTCGATGGCATCGACGGTGACCGCGCGGTCGACATTGCGGCCGCCGACGTCGGAGCCGACGTAGATCGCGACGTGGTCGCGGGGCACCTCGGCGACGATGGGTGCCTCGTCGATGCTCTGTCCCCTGGTGAGTGCCCGCGCCTGCCGGGGGTAGGAGGAGGTCGTCAGGGAATCGGATCCGGTGTCGGTCGCGACGAGGATCGTGTCGGCGTCGAGCCACGCGAAGCGGGACTTGGCCGTGGGGAGGTCGAAGCCGTCGTCGACGAACTGCTTCGTCTCGAGGTCGAACTCGCGGACGCGGTGGGCATCGCCGCCGTCCGGGGAGAGTGAGATGAGCGCGCGTGTGTGGTCCGGTCGCTTCACCGACGCTCCCGACCACACCCAGGGGGTGTCCTCGGCGCGGGCGAGTTCATCGACGTCGAGAAGGATCTCCCAGTCGGGGTCGTCTGTGGTGTAGCTGTCCCACGTGGTGCGGCGCCACAGGCCCTTGGGGTGGTCCTTGTCGCGCCAGAAGTTGTAGAGGTGCCCGCCGCGCTTGGTGACCATCGGGATGCGGTCGTCGGAGTCGAGGGCCGTGAGGATCTCAGCTGACATGCGGTCGAAGAGATCGTCGCGGAAGCGGGCGAGGGTCGCCTCATTCTCCTCGCGGACCCAGTCGAGAGTGTCATCTCCGTGGATGTCCTCGAGCCAGAGGAAGTCGTCGTCGAGGTCAGGGGTCTGGTCGTGGGCTTCTGTCAATGAGCTGCTCATGGTCCCATCTTGCCAGGTCAGGCGGTGACGTGCGTCTCAGAACGTCATCATTGCGGCGGACGGAACATGACGAGGCCGGGCTCGCCGTTGGGGGCCTGCGGCCCGTGTCCGATGGCGGTGAAGCCGAGGCTTCCGTAGAGGCGGCGAGCCGGGCTGTCGATATCGTCGGTCTGGAGCCAGCAGCCGTAGCCGGAGATTCCGCGCAGCCAGGACTCGAGGGTGCGTCGCCCGAGCCCGGCGGCCCGGAGGCGGGGATCCCTGGCGAGGAGGTTGAGGGCGAACGTCCATTCGAGGACGGGCGCGGCGTCGCCGAGGGACTCCCTGAGCTCGTAGGCCCACTCGTAGGCCTGTTCCGCCCAGGCCCAGAAGTGACCGTACGCGATGGCGCGGAGGCGGCCGTCCTCGGCCGAGCGGGCGAGGGCGGCGAGCACCTGCCCCTTCCGCACGGAGGCCTCGTAGACGTCGGCGAAGAGAAGCGCGTACTTCCGGTCCTCGTTGAGCGGGGGTTCGGCCGCAGCCGCACCGTAGAGGTCACCGACCTCGGACGGCGGCGGCAGCACACCGTGTACACCGGCAGCCGACTCGACGGGCGTCCACCGGTCGCCGAGGCCACCGGGAAGACCCCAGACGAGTTCGACCGGTTGGATCACATCCGCCGTCTTCGCTGAATCGGCGCCGGAACGGTCATTCATATGACCAGCTTAACGACTTGAGTAGTCGGGCCACTGAACGGAAGGAGAACTCGGGCCGTGGAAAACCTCACGGTATCCCGAGATCCTTCGGCACAGTGGTTCTCGATCACGATTCTTCAGAACGGTCCGAGATGCCCGATCACGGAGCTGCTCTGGCGACGAGGTCGTTCCGCAGTCGCCTCTCGCACGGGCTGTCCTCACGCACTGATCCCGCGGAGTCGAGCGGTTGACGGCGAGTCGGGCGCGTGCCCGTCCGAGACGCCAGCCCGACCTGAGGCGGTCCGAGCCGAGGTGGTCCGACCTGAGGCGGTCCGACCTGAGGCGGTCCGAGCCGAGGAGGTCCGAACCGAGGCGGTCCGGCACAAGGCGGTCCGACCTGAGGCGGTGCGACCAGCGACGGATCGATGAGGACTCGTTCGTCCTTCGGCACCGCCGCAGTCTCCGCGAGGATGGCGATCGTCCTGGGCGGCGACCCCGGAGCACGAGCCTGACCCTCCTCCTGCGCCGTTCCGGGCGATCGCGGTCTGGCGTCGATCGGGCAGGTGGATCTGGCGTCGATCGGGCAGGTGGATACGGTGTAGCGGTGACCGGTCGGCGTCGTCACCGACAGCTCGGTGGCTGAGGTTCGATGGCGCCACCCGGGCAGTTCTTTGATGTAGTTGCAGGCAGCGCACAGGCCGGAGGCGTTGTCCCAACTCGTCGCGCCTCCCGCGGCGACGGGAGTCGCGTGGTCCACGTGCTTGATGGTCGCCTCGCACCACGGTGTGCGGCACACGTCGTCGCGGACGGTGATCATCCGTCGCAGCAGACCGGAGAACTCCCGCCGGCTCGATTCCATGGCGACGAGCTGACCGTCGGTCGGTCTCGCATACATTCTGCGCAGGAACACCGCGCCCGGGTCGTCGGCGATGAGGGATCGCGCCGCGCCGGCGGGGATCGGCCCGAAGCCAGGAAGCCATGCGGGCTCGTCACCGTCGTCGAACAGTGTCTCGTCATTCATCACGACGAGGACTTCGAGCGGGATCGCGTCCGCGCTGTCCTGCCCGGTGACGCGCTCAACGAGCAGGTCGGCCATCGTCTGACTCTGCGTGCACCCGCCCGAGGCGCCGGTGCCGACTCGAGCGGCGGCGGCCCTGGAGAGGTTGGCGTATGCGGCGACCGCCTCCGGCATCGGGAGGAAGGCGGTGAGGTAGGCCATGTTGCCGGGTGCCGGGCGAACGCTCACGCAACGCTCCTCCTTGCAGCGGTCGAGGTGCCGCACCGCTGCGACCTGGTCGAGCTTCTGAGCCAGCGCGCGGACTTCGCTGCCGAGCCGGCGCACCCCCACCTCGGCGAGCCGGTCGGCCATCCTCTCATCGACCTGCTGCCGCTTCTCGCGCGGCAGCCATGCGGTCTCGGTCGCGACGAGGCGAGCCTTCTCCTCGGAGATCTCACCCTCTCTGAGAGCCGCGTACGTGTGCGGGAGGTCCATGAGCAGCGTGCGGGAGAAACCGAGGAACCTGCTGCCGCGGGCGCGGGAGACCTTGCGGGCGAGCCCGATCTCGGCGCCGACCCCACGTCCCTGCCGGTCGCTGGGCACCCCGTCCTCGGCTTCGCGGTTGCGCCGGTGCATGTCGAAGGTCAGGGTCTCGCGGGCCTGTGCCGCCGCCGCTGCCGAGGTGAGCTCCTCCAGGGCCGTGATGCGGTCGATCGCCTCACGTTCGGTCCGTGCGGGAGGCAGGGCGGACAGCGTCTCGCGCCAGCGGACGATGTCCGCGATGACGTCTGAAACCGACTCTGCTTCCATGCTCTGTACCCTAGACCGCGGCACTGACACGAGATTCGCCGTGAACGCTCTGCCTGGTCAAGGCCCATTTCGTCCGATGGCTGCCGGTCGGACCGATCGCTGCCGACTCTGCCGGGCCGCGGCTGCTCCGACCGCAGGCGTGCCGGGCTGGAAACGCCACGTTCGACGATGCCCGCCGGGGTCGGCGACCCTCGACGACTGCCTCAGGTGAGCTTCTCCCCTGTCGTCTCCCTGGCGAGGAGCGCCATGAGCGCAACGGCGACGACGACGAGGACACCGGTGAGTGCGAAGGTTGTCACGAGCCCGAGGACCGGCCACATGTAGGCACCGAAGACGAGCGGCGCGATGCCGGTGGCGATCCGCGAGGCCGCCGACGCCCACCCGAAACCGGACCCGCGCAGGCGGGTCGGGTAAAGCTCGGAGACGTAGGTGTAGAGCGTGGGGATCGCGATCTGGATGACGAAACCGAACCCGATGACGCTCGCCTTCGCCGCGAAGCTCAGCTCCGATCCCGATGCTTCGATGAAGACGGCGACGCCGACGAGGAGCACCGCGGAGACGATCGCACTGACACCGAGCACCCACTTGCGCCCCAGGCGTTCGACGAGGAGCGCCGAGACGACGACGCCGAAGATGCCGACCGCGGTCATCGACCCGGTGACGAGGAACGCCGCCTGGTCGCCGAGCCCTTGCCGCTTGAGGATCCCCGGCAGCCATGTCAGTGCCGCGTAGTAGACAAGGAGGACGGAGACGAAGAGGGCCCACGACACCAGCGTCGTCTTCGCCGAGTACTGCCACAGCTGTGCGAGCTGTCCCGTGGCGGCCCGCAGCCGACCGTTGACGGAGGTGATGATTCCAGCGGAGGACTCAACGGTGCCCTGTCTCCCCTCGCCGAGGCTGTCGGTCGTCAGCGGTCCCGCATCGCCGGGTGCGTCGTGCGTCCAGGCCGGCACGTCGGCGCCGGTGCGCTCGACGAGGCGCGCGATGACCGCGTCCGCCTCGGCGTAGCGGCCGACGGAGGCGAGATAGAGAGGCGATTCGGGGATCCCGAACCGGACGGCGACGGTGAGCAGTGCGGGGATGATCATGACGAGCATGATCAGCCGCCAGTCCCCCATCGTCAGCAGCCAGGCGGAGACGAACGCGCACAGAGACGCACCGATCGGCCACCACCCGTCCATCGCGGTGAGCACGCGGCCGCGATGACGCTTCGGCGTGAACTCACCGACGAGTGCGTAGTCGACCGGGATGCAGCCGCCCAAGCCGAAGCCGGCAAGGAAGCGGAAGACGATGAACCACCCGAACTCGGGAGAGAACGCTCCGGCGACGGTGAAGATCGAGAAGACGAGCAGCGTGAGGGTGAACGCCTTCTTGCGCCCGATGACATCGGCGATGCCTCCCCAGACGAACGCGCCGAGGGCCATGCCGATGAGGTTGGCGGTGGCGATCCACGCCGCCTGCCCCACACTGAGGTCCCAATGGTCGCTGAGCAACGGGATGAGGAACCCGTTGAGGGCGACGTCCCACGCGTCGAACATGAAGCCGAGGCCGCCGATGATGAAGATGGCGCCCTGCGTGCGCCACTTCCACGGCAGGTTCGCGATGACGTCGGAGGCCGTGGGTACGGAGGTCGAAGACGGTGCAGTCACGGGGACACAGTACAACGTTTAACGCACGGACGCGCAAAACACTCAGCAGGTGCGCGCCGGGGGCGGGCACGGACGCCAGAAAGGTGGATCCGGTTCGAAAAACGAGACGATTTCGAACCGGATCCGCCTTTCGGGGCCGGCACACAGGCGGCACAGGCGGCTCGCACGCAAGCTGCTCGCGCCGCGCACACCGTCAAGCCGCACAGGCCGTTCAGACCGCACGGGCCACCCACGCCACACAGGCCACGCGAAACCGCTGGCGCGGCAACACCGCCTCAGGCCAGGCGGACGAGCCAGTTGTGCTTGTCCTCGACGCGGCCGTACTGGATGTCGAGGAGTGCCTTGCGCAAGGCCATCGTCTTCTCGCCCGGGGTGTCCCCGTGGTCGATGGTGAAGTCGTCGCTGACGAGCTTGCTGATCGGGGTGATCACCGCGGCGGTGCCGCACGCGAAGGCCTCGACGATGTCACCGTTCTCCGCACCTTCGCGCCATTCGTCGACGGTGAGCTGGCGTTCGACCGGCTCGAGGCCGAGTTCGGGGGCGAGGTCGAGCAGCGAGCGGCGGGTCACCCCGTCGAGGATGGTGTCGCTGAGGGCCGGCGTGAGCAGCTGCCCGTCCTTGGTCACGAGCATGAGGTTCATGCCGCCGAGCTCGTCGATGTACTTGTGCTCCTCGGCGTCGGTGAAGAGCACCTGCTGGCAGCCCTTCTCCGCGGCCTCCTTCTGCGCGAGCAGCGAGGACGCGTAGTTGCCGCCGCACTTGGCGAAGCCGGTGCCGCCGGCGCCGGCGCGGTTGAGCTTCTTCGACAGCCAGATCGACACGGGCTTGATGCCGCCGGCGAAGTACGGTCCGGCAGGCGAAGCGATGACGTAGTAGTCGACCTCGTGGCTGGCGCGCACTCCGAGGAACCGCTCCGAGGCGATCATGAACGGGCGCAGGTAGAGGCTCGATTCGTCGGCGTCGGTGCCCGGCGTCGGCACCCACTTCTCGTCGGTCGAGACGAGCGCCTTGAGCGAGTTGATGAAGTCCTCTTCGCTCAGCTGCGGCAGCGCGAGGCGCTCGGCCGAGCGGTTGATGCGCGCGGCATTGCGGTCGGGCCGGAACGTCCACACCGAGCCGTCAGCGTGACGGTAGGCCTTGAGCCCCTCGAAGATCTCCTGCGCGTAGTGGAAGACCGCTGCCGCCGGATCGAGCACGAGCGGACCGTACGGCTTGACCTCGTGCGCCTGCCATCCGTCATCGTTCGTGTAGCGGATGTGCGCCATGTGGTCGGTGAAGTACTGCCCGAACCCGGGATCCTTCTTGATGTCCTCGCGCACCAGCTCGGGCTGCGGCTGGATGTTCCTGAGGATGGCGAATTCAGTCATCAGAGCTCTTTCGACGTGTGTGAGGCCTACCACGTCTCAGGGTAGTCCATCGGTCCGGCATCCTCGCATCGGGGGTCGGGTGGGATCCCCGCCGAGGCGACCGGCCCCTCAGCCCAGGCGCGCGGCGATCGCGTCGCCCACCTCGGCGGTGGTCCGCTGCGTCCCGTCGCGTTCGGCGAGGTCGGCCTCGACGGCCGCCTCGATGGCCTTGGCCACGGTCTCGAGGCCGAGGTGGGAGGCCATGAGCGCGCCGGAGAGGATCGAGGCGGTCGGGTCGGCGATCTGCTGACCGGCGATGTCGGGGGCCGAACCGTGGATCGGCTCGAAGAGACTCGGGGCCGTGCCTTCGACGTTGAGGTTGCCCGAGGCGGCCAGCCCGATGCCTCCGGTGACGGCGGCGGCGAGGTCGGTGAGGATGTCGCCGAAGAGGTTGTCGGTGACGATGACGTCGTAGCGCTGCGGGTCGGTGACCATGTAGATCGTGCACGCGTCCGTGTGCTCGTAGTTGACCGCGACCTCGGGGAACTCCTCGCCGACCTTCTCCACGACCCGTCGCCACAGGTGACCGGCGTGGACCATGACGTTGTGCTTGTGGACGTACGTGAGCTTCTTCCGCCGCGACTGTGCGCGCGCGAAGGCGTCGCGGACGGCGCGCTCGACGCCGTACCACGTGTTCACCGAGACCTCGGTGGCGACCTCATGCGGGGTGTCCGTGCGGACCGAGCCGCCCATGCCCGTGTACGAGCCCTCCGTGCCCTCGCGGACGACGACGAAGTCGATCTCGGGGCGCGCGGCCAGGGGCGACTCGACGCCGGCGTAGAGCTTCGAGGGCCGGAGGTTGACGGCGTGGCCGAGGCCGAAGCGCATCTTGAGGATGACCCCGCGCTCGAGCACCCCGGAGGGGACGCTGGGGTCGCCGCATGCGCCGAAGAAGATCGCGTCGTGGCCCCGCAGGGATTCGAGGTCCTCGTCGGTGAGCGTCTCGCCTGTGGCATGCCAGCGCTTCGCGCCGACCTCGTAGTCGGTGAGCTCGAGTTCGACCGGTTCGCCCGAGACCTCGATCGCACGCTGGAGGACCTTGAGCCCTTCGGGGACGACCTCGGTGCCGATTCCGTCGCCGGGCATGACCGCAATTGAGAACTTCATGCCGCCACCCTAAGGCGCATCTCATGATGCAACTACCGTGTCCCATCATGCGGACGAGGCGGCAAGTGGGCTCGTCTCCAGCCGGGTGTCAGCCTCGCCAGACCGCTGACGTGGACAATTTCACGTCCCAATCTTCGCATACGGCTACAATTCCACCCTGCAAGGCACGAAGATGGAACTGGCAGAACCACCGAGTCCCGAGAGAAAGTCGATCCTTGACTGAAACGATCCGCAACCGCCGCGCCGCCTCCCTCCCCGCCAAGCTCTCCCGCTCGTGGCTGCTCGTCAACGCGGCGAAGGAGGAGATCTTCGCTCCGGCGCAGGCCTCGGAGGCCGACTCGGTGATCTTCGACCTCGAGGCCTCCGTGGCCGAGGACAAGAAGCTCGATGCCCGCGACAACGTCGTCCGCGCGCTCGAGTCGGGGATGTCGGCGTGGGTGCGCATCAACAAGATGGAGTCGGAGTTCTGGGACGACGACCTCGCCGCCGTCGCCACCCTGCCGGGTCTGCGCGGAGTCATGCTCCCGGAGACCGAACGCCCCGAACAGGTCTCCTACACCGCGATGCGCGCGAAGGCCGGCCTGCCCGTCATCGCCCTCCTCGAATCCGCCCGCGGAGTCGAGAACGCGACGAAGATCGCCGAGGCACCCGGCACCTTCCGCCTCGCCTTCGGCACGAACGACTTCCGCAAGGACACCGGCTTCTCCGGCGATCCCATGGCGCTCGCCTACGCCCGTTCGCGCCTGACCATCGCTTCGCGCATGGGCGGGCTGCCCGGTGCCATCGACGGCCCCTCGGCCGCTGATGCGAGCGACGAGCAGGTGCGCGCGGACGCCGACGTCACCCACCAGATGGGCATGACCGGCAAGCTCGTGCTCGCTCTCGATCAGGTCAACGCCCTCAATGAGGCGATGAGCCCGAGCGAGGACGAGCGCGCGTGGGCCCGGCAGATGCTCGCGGCGGCCGAGGGCGGATCCGAGATCACCGACGGCTCCTACCTGCCCCGTCTCGCCCGCGCGAAGAAGATCGCCTCGCTCGCGGACACCTACGGTCTCTGGAACGCCTGATCCGTCCGCCCGCAGACTCCGTCCACCCCATCGTCCGCATCCCCCGCTGGGCTCTGTGGGCGACGGTTCCCGCGCTCTTCGCGGTCCTCGCCTTCGGGCTCTGGCTGCGGCTGAGCATCGTCGGGCCGACCGTTCTCGACACGTGGTGGGCGCAGCTCGTCAAGGTCCCCGTCGACTCCGTGCCGTACTGGATCTGCGTCACCCTCGCCGAGGTGGGAGGGGCGACGGGCGCCGTCGTCTGCACTGGCGTGGCCGCTGGGATCCTCGTCCTGCTGCGCCGACTGCGCGCAGCCGCTGTCATCGTCACGACGATGCTGCTCGGCGTCGGACTGTCCGAGGCCATCAAGGCGGTCGTCGAACGGCTGCGCCCCGGCGATCAGCTCTACAACTCCCTCGGCTTCTCCTACCCGTCCGGGCATTCGATGGGTGCTGCCGCCCTGGCGCTCAGTCTCGCCCTCATCATCGCCCATGCACGTTCCGGCCGGGGCCCGGACTCGACCCGACTGCGTTTCCACTGGTCGATGGTCCTCGTCCCCGTCTGGATCCTCGCGATGATGTGGTCGCGCACAGCACTCCAGGTCCACTGGCTCACCGACACGATCGCCGGTGCCCTGCTCGGCCTCTCGGCGGCGCTGCTCGCCGACGCGTTCTGGATCTGGGTGGCCCTGCGCACCCGCTCACCGCTGCTCGCCCGCTGACGCCCGACCCTCGGGTCATGCGGGTGCGCGTGGCTCCTGATAACCCAAAACTTCGAGGGCGGCACTGACCGTCTTCCCGACCAGGCGGTTGCCGACCGGCGGCATGCTGGGGAAGACGACGCGCATGAGGAGCGGGCCGGTGAGCAGATCGGCGAGCCAGCCGGGATCGACCCCGCCGGAGATCTCCCCACGCGATCGCCCGGTCGAGGTTGACCCGGGTAAAGGAGTGACGCGGCAGCCGGCAACCCCGAAGCCAGGGCCGCGGCGATCATCGACGCAGGCTGAGACTCCGGGGTCACTCGGGCACCAGGTCCGGCGAACGCGGTCGAGCCGGTCGTAGAATGAGATTGTGCTGACGTGGGCGCAGATGGCGTTGTTCATCCCGGCTGCGGCCGCGGTGGCCGCCTCCCCGGGGGCGAACAATCTGCTCGCTTTCCGTAATGGACTGCGCAGCGGATTCCGTCCCGCAGCCCTGGCTCTGACTGGTCGGTTCCTCGCTTTCACCATCATGCTGGGACTCGTCGTCGCAGGTCTCGGGGTTGTCCTCCAAAGCTCGCAGCTACTCTTCGAGACCCTCCGGATCGTCGGCGCAACCTTCATGGTGTGCCTAGGAGTCTGGATCCTCTGGTCGACTCGCAGGCGCCGCTCTCACGACGATGAGACAGTCTGCGGCGAAGTCGAGGACCACCAGGACGATGCGTCGCATTCGGTGAGACTGGCGATGCAGGAGTTCGTCACGGCCGCGGCCAACCCGAAGGCCCTACTGCTCTTCACCGCGTTCCTTCCACCGTTTGTCAACACGGCAAGCAACGCTGCCCCCGGAAGCGCCCAACTCGCGTTGCTCGGGGCCCTTTACATCGCGTGCGAAGCGGTCACAGCGCTGATTTGGGCGGCGTCGGGTCGCTTGCTGGCCATGCGAGGCGTCAAACAGCGGACACTGCGCCGCCTCGATCAAGCCTCCGGTGGTGCTTTCATTGCACTCGGCGGTGGACTCGCAGCGTCTGACTACTTTCGCCGGTGACCATCACCTCTTCGCGAACCGCGTGACGGGACCGCCTCGGACTCGGAACAGGCGAATCCGGGGCCAGTGGCGGCTCGCCCTCAGTCCTCCTCGAGGGAGACCGCGGAGAACGCCGAGGCATTGACGGCCCCGGCCACGGCGCGCACGACCTCTTCGGGCACGGCCGTGTCGACGGCCATGACGGAGAGCGCCTCGCTGCCCTCGGCCGAGGGTGAGACCTGCATGCCCGCGATGTTGATCTCGTTGGCTCCGAGAGCGAGGCCGAGCTGGCCGATGATGCCGGGGCGGTCCTCGTAGCGGAAGATGAGGAGGTTGTCGGTGAGCTCGATCTCGAGGTCGTAGCCGTCGACCTCGGTGAGCTTCTGGACGAGCTTCGGCCCGGTCACGGTGCCGGCGACCGTGATCCGCTGACCGTCCCCGGTCGTCGCCGTCAGGCGGGTGACGTTGCGGAAGGACTCGCAGTAGGGGTCGGTGACGAGTTCGACGCCGATCCCGCGCTCCTCGGCGAGCAGCGGGGCGTTGACGTAGGAGACCTGGTCGGACACGACGTCCTTGAACAGACCCTTGAGCGCGGAGAGCTTGAGGACGGAGACGTCCTTGTCCGCGATCTCCCCGTTGACCTCGACCTTGAAGTGAGTGACCGAGGACTCGGCGAGGGCGTTGACGACGCGTCCGAGCCGCTCGGCGAGCGGGATGCCGGGACGGACGTCCTCGTGGATCGCACCGCCGGCGACGTTGACGGCGTCGGGGACGAGCTCACCGGCGAGCGCCTTGCGCACGGACTTCGCGACCGCGACCCCGGCCTTCTCCTGGGCCTCGGCCGTCGAGGCGCCGAGGTGCGGGGTGACGTTGACGGCGTCGAGCTCCATGAGCGCCGAGTGCTCGGGGGGTTCGACGTTCCACACGTCGATGCCGGCGCCTCCGACGGTCCCGGCGGCGACCGCCTCGGCGAGGGCGTCCTCATCGATGATGCCGCCGCGGGCGACGTTGACGAAGCGGGCACCGGGCTTGGCCTGGGCGAACTGCTCGGCCCCGATCATCCCGATGGTCTCCGGGGTCTTGGGCATGTGGACGGTGACGAAGTCGGAGACGGCGAGGAGCCCGGGCAGGTCGACGACCTCGACGCCCATCTGGGCGGCGCGGGCCTGCGTGATGTAGGGGTCGTAGCCGACGAGGCGCATGCCGAAGGCCTTCGCGCGCTCGGCGACGAGCCCGCCGATGCGCCCGAGGCCGACGATGCCGAGCGTCTTCTCGTAGAGTTCGACGCCGGTGAACGTCGAGCGCTTCCACTCCCCCGCCTTGAGCGAGGTGTTGCCCGCACCGAAGTACCGCGCCGAGGCGAGGATGTGGGCCATCGTCAGCTCGGCGGCGGAGATGATGTTCGAGGTGGGGGCGTTGACGACCATGACACCCGCCGAGGTGGCGGCCGGGACGTCGACATTGTCGAGTCCGACCCCGGCGCGGGCGATGACCTTGAGCCTCTTCGCCGCCGCGATCGCCTCGGCGTCGACCTGCGTGGCCGAGCGGACGAGGATCGCGTCGGCATCGACGATGGAGTCCAGGAGCTGGGAGCGGTCGGCGCCGTCCGTGTGACGGATCTCGAAGTCACCCCCGAGCGCGTCGATGGTGGCCGGTGACAGGTTTTCGGCGATGAGCACGATGGGCTTGGGCACGAACAGACTCCTTAGGGTTCCGGGACGGGCCCATCCTAGGTGAGTCCGGGAAAGCGTTCACGAGATCTCAGATTCTGGGAAAGTCCTCAGAACCCGTTCGGCGAGTACGGCATCCGCCCGAGGCTGAACATCGCACTCGCCTGCACGGCGGCACCGGGGACGTTCTCCTCGATGCGTCCGGCACGGACGAGGATGACGGGGTCGGCACCGCCGAAGTAGAGCGAACCGAGCTCGGCGATGCCGAGGCTGAGATCGGCAGGGGTCGACTCGGAGGCGGTCTCGACGACGGCGTTCTCCCCATCGGAGGTGATGCGGAACTTGCCGCCGGTGAGCTCCTGCGGGTCGTCGATCTCGAGCACGAGGGTGCCCGCGACGTACCAGGGGCGGGCCTCGAGGGCGGCCTTGACGTCGAGGATCCGGATCCAGATGTTGTCCTCGGTCGACGTCGTCCGCACCCGGCGGGAGTCGGTGAGCAGCCACGGCAGCGGTGAGTCCTCGGCCGATTCGCCGAAGGTCACCCGGCTCGAGAGATCGATCGCGGCGAGGAACGACCACAGCGAGGCGTAGGCGGCATCGGTGGCGGCGACGAAGTCGATGAGCTCGATCGTCGGCGGCTTGACCGACCAGCCCGCGAATTTGTAGGACACGTAGCCGTCTGGCTGCCCGTCCTCACCGAAGTGGAGCGCAGCACGGACCCCGCGGTCGGCCTCCCCCGTCTCGGTGTTGAGATCCCCCGTGGCCCGCTCGATGTAGGTCTGCTGCCTCTCCATCGCACCCGGTGAGGTGCGCATGAACTCGCCGTAGATCTTCGGGGCGAGTTCGCGCAGGACGCTCGGCAGGCACATCTCGACCCGCCGGTCGGGTTCGCGGATCATCTGGAAGCCCGGCGAGGTGTCGACCTCGATCGCGTGCGACCACGTCGCCACCCCGAAGCCGTAGCGGGAGTAGATGCCGCCCTCGGTCGCGGTGAGTGCGGCGAACGGGTAGCCGGCGGCCTTCGCCTCGGCGAGGTCGGTCGTCATCATCGACCGGAGCAGTCCGCGCCGCCGATGCGTCGGGCGCACGGTCACCCACGTGATGAGGTGGGCGGGCACGAGCCGGCCGCCGCCGACGTTGACGAGCTTCTCGAACCACGCGAAGGTCGCCACGGGGATGCCGGAGTCGAGCGCGTACTCGTATTCGCTCTCGGCATAGACGGCGGTGAGCCGACGGTCGTCGTCGATCGCGCGCTGGACGCGCTTCTTCAGCGCCTCATCGGTCGACCGGGAGTCGTGGAAGCCGACGCTCGTCGAGGCGAAGTAGCCCTTCGTCCTCTCATCCGGCTCTCCCGTCGACTCGTCGAAGGCGGGGGTGAAGCTCTCGAAGCGGTAGTTCGTCACAATGTCGCCTTCCTCGAGGATGGGCCGGGTGGTCCTCCCTGCGACTCTAACACCGGCTCTGTGACCTGGCCCTCGGCAGCGCGCGGCCACGCCCCGACTCACCTGCCGTCACCCGCGGTCACCGGCGGCGGCTGTCACGGAACTTCACGACTTTGCACAGGCGACGATCAGGCGCATAATTGTTGAGCAGTTCGGCGATCCCGGACGCGATTGGCCCAGCCGACCACGAATCGAAGGACCCCGATGCCCACTCCGACGCGCAGCCGCCGTCGCTCAGACACCGTCTGGTCGCGTCTGCGCCGGTCACGCCCCGCGATGATCGGCCTCGGACTCGTCGTCCTCTTCGTCCTCCTCGCCGTCCTTGCCCCGGTCTTCTCGTGGCTGACCGGCAACAGCCCGTACGCGTACAACCCCGATCTCCTCGGTCCGGACACGGCACCGGCGGGGCCGTTGGGCGGGATGAGTGCGGGGCACTGGTTCGGGGTCGAACCGCGCACGGGCCGGGACCTCTTCGCGATCGTCACCTACGGCGCCCAGGTCTCCCTCCTCATCGGGCTCGCCGCGACGGTCGTGTCCGTGGCCGTCGGGGTCGCGATCGGGCTCATCGCCGGCTTCTTCGGCGGAATCGCCGACCGTCTCCTCTCGCGCCTGACCGACATCGTCTTCGGCTTCCCGTTCCTCATCTTCGCGATCGCGCTCTCCGCCACCGTGCCCGCGAGCTTCCCGCGCCCGCTCCTCCTCATCCTCGTCATCGGCCTCTTCGGATGGCCGCAGGTCGCCCGCGTCGTCCGCAGCGAGACCCTGTCCCTGCGCGAACGCGGCTTCGTCCGTGCCGCCGCCGCACAGGGCACGGGATCGGCCCGCATCATCGTCCGCGAGATCGTGCCGAACATCGCGGCCACCGTCATCGTCTTCACGACCGTCTCGATACCCGGCAAGATCGGCGCCGAGGCGGCCCTGTCCTTCCTCGGGGTCGGCGTCAACCCGCCCACCCCGTCGTGGGGGCGCTCGATCTCCGATGCCATCTCGTGGGTCCAGGTCGACCCGATGTACCTCATCTTCCCCGGCATGGCGCTCTTCCTCGTCACGCTCGGCTTCAACATGTTCGGCGACGGTCTCCGCGACGCCCTCGACCCCGCCGAGGAGCGGGGCGGGGAGACGGCGAAGGCCGACCCGATGAGCGCAGGAGGTCAGCCGTGAGGCTCCGATTCATCGTCTCCCGGATCCTCGGCGCACTCGTCGTCCTCCTCCTCATCGCGGCCGCGTGCTTCGCGATCTTCTACCTCATGCCCACCAACCCGGCCCAGCTCTCGTGCGGCAAGCCCTGCTCCCCCGAGCGCCTCGCCGAGGTGGAGCGCTACCTCGGCGTCGACCAGGCGTGGTGGAAGCAGCTCGTCGACTTCCTCGCCGGCATCATCGGCGGACGCACCTTCGGCGAAGGCACGACGGCCATCCACTGCAATGCCCCGTGCTTCGGGTATTCATTCCGCCTGCGCGACTCGGTCACCGCCCTCATCCTCGATCGTCTGCCGGTGACGCTCTCGCTCACCCTCGGCGCCGCGGTGCTCTGGGCGATCGGCGGCATCGCCGCGGGGCTGCTCGCCGCACTCAAGCGGGGCACGTTCACCGACTCCGCGGTGATGGGGGCGGCGATCACGGGGATCTCGGCACCCACGTATCTGCTCGGCCTCCTCGGCGTGCTCCTCTTCGGCTTCGTCCTCAACGTCCTGCCCATCGGCGGGTATGTCCCGCTGACGGAGAACCCCGCGCTGTGGGCGTTCCATCTCATCCTGCCCTGGGTCGTGCTCGCGATCGCCAATGGCGCGATCTACGCGAGGCTCACGCGCGGGCAGATGCTCGACGTGCTCAGCCAGGACTACATCCGCACAGCGCGGGCGAAGGGGCTGAGCGAGACCGTCGTCGTCGGCAAGCACGGCCTGCGCAACCTCGTCGTGCCCCTGACGACGCTGTTCGCCATCGACATCGGCGGCCTGCTCGGCGGGGCGGTGATCACGGAGAAGGTCTTCGCGCTCGGCGGGGTCGGCACCCTGCTCCTCGAATCGGTCGCCAGCCTCGACATCCAGGTCATCGTCGGCGTCACCCTCTTCGCCGCCGCCGTCGTCATCATCGCCAACCTCATCGCCGACCTCAGCTACTCCGTCCTCGACCCGCGGATCGGAGCCGCCCGATGACCCTGCCCTCCCGGCTCCCGCCGCACCGACTGACACAGCACCGGCGCCGATGTCGGCGGCAGCGATGTCGGCGCCTGCGGGCCCCGTACGCCCAGACCCCAGGCACCCAGACCAAAGCCACTCAGACACTCGACTCCACTCCACCCACTCCACGCAAAGGACCATCATGAAGCGCATCGGCCTCGCCGCCGCCACCCTCGCCCTCGGCCTCGTGCTCACCGGCTGCAACGCCAACCCCGGCCTCAACGACGACTCGCGGGGCGACACCCTCGGTGAGACGCAGAGGGGCGGGACGCTCAACATCTTCACCGACGCTCCCGACATCGACTTCGACCCCGGCAAGAGCCAGGGACTCGCGATCACCTCGCTCTCGCTCGTCCACCGTCGGCTGACGACGTGGGACATCCAGCCCGACAAGCCCGGCAAGGTCGTCCCGGACCTCGCCACCGACACCGGCACGGTCAGCGACGACGGGAAGACGTGGACGTTCACCCTCAAGGACGGACTCAAGTACGAGAACGGCCAGCCGATCACGACGCAGGACATCAAGTACGGCATCGAACGCTCCTTCTCCACCGAGCTCTCCGGCGGCCTGAGCTACCACAAGGGTCTGCTCGAGGGCGGCGCCGAATACCAGGGCCCGTTCAAGGGCGAGGACCTCGCCTCGATCGAGACCCCGGATGAGAAGACCATCGTCTTCCGCCTCAACTCCTCCTTCGGCGACTTCCCCTGGATCGTCTCGATGCCGGCCTTCTCCCCCGTGCCCGAGGGCGAGGACGACCCGAGCCGGTACGGCATCGACCCCATCGCCTCGGGTCCCTACAAGGTCGAGTCGAACCAGTCCGGTGCCGAAGCGGTGCTCACCCGCAACGACCAGTGGCAACAGGACACCGACCCGGTGCGCACGGCCGGACCCGACTCGGTCGTCTTCAAGCTCGGCCAGGACGCCTCGGTGACCTCCCAGGCGCTCATCTCCGACTCCGGGGATGCGAAGAACGGGTTCTCCGCGAGCTTCGTGCCCGCCTCCCAGCTCGCGCAGGTCCAGAACGATCCGAACGCGAAGTCCCGGCTTGTCACCTCCGGACCCGGCGCACTCGCCTACCTCGCAATGAACACCGAGCGCCCCGGCCTCGACGACGTCAAGGTCCGCCAGGCGATCAACTACGCCGTGGACAAGAACACGTTCCGCATCGCCGGCGGCGGGGAGATCTCCGGTGACTATGCGACGACGCTCATCACGCCGGGCATTCCCGGACGCGAGGAGTACGACCTCTACCCGGCCGAGCCCGGCGGCGACGTCGAGAAGGCGAAGTCCCTGCTCGCCGGGGCCGGCGCCGACCTCGGCACGCTCACCCTGCTCACGCAGAACTCCGCGACCTTCGTCGCGCAGGCCGAGGCGATCCAGCAGGCTCTCAGCAGAGCGGGCATCACCGTCGAGATCAAGTCCGTCGACGCGAACACGTACTCCGCCGATGCCACGGCCAACGACGCCGACTACGACCTCGTGCTCGGGTCGTGGCAGCCGGACTTCCCCTCCGCCAACGGCAACATCCAGCCGCTCTTCGACTCCTCGCAGATCGGCAACGGCAACTACAACCTCTCCCGCTACTCGAACAAGGAAGTCGACGCGCTCATCAGGAAGGCGACCGAGACCGTCGATCCGACCGAGGCGCAGAAGGTGTGGGCCGAAGCCGACCGCCGGATCATGGAGGACGCGCCCGTCGTGCCGCTGACGTACAACAAGAACTCCTTCCTCCACGGGTCGAACGTCGAGAACTTCGTCATCGGGGAGTTCCCGGCCTACCCCGTGTACTTCAAGGCCTCCCTCAAGGGCTGAGATGACGAGTCCGCATCCCGCGCTGCGCTACCGGGACTACTCGGTCTCCTTCGGCTCCCGCCAGGTCACCCGGGACGTGTCCTTCGACCTCGTCCCGGGCTCGATCCTCGCCCTCGTCGGCGAATCCGGGTCGGGCAAGTCCGTCACCGCACTCGCTCCCCTCGGCCTCGTGCCGGGGGCGAGCGAGTCCGGGTCGGTGCTCCTGTGCGCCGAGGAGGGCACCCCCGCCCCGGCGGGACCGGCCCCCGACTCGGCGGAATCGGCCCCCGCCCCGGCGGCTGATGGGGTCGACCTCGTCGGCCTCGACCAGGAACGGCTGCGGGCGATCCGCGGGGAGCGGGTCGGGGTCGTCTTCCAGGAGCCGATGAGCGCGTTCAACCCGATGTTCCGGGTCGGCCATCAGATCGCCGAGGCGGTCCGTGCCCATACCCGCCGTCCCGGGCCGGACCTCGGAGAGCGGGTGGTCCGGCAGCTGCGCACCGTCGGCCTGCGCGACCCCGAGCAGGTCGCCCGGGCCTTCCCGCACGAGCTCTCCGGCGGCCAGCTGCAGCGGGCGATGATCGCGCTCGCGACGATCAACTCACCGCAGGTCCTCATCGCCGACGAGCCGACCACGGCCCTCGACGTCACCGTGCAGACGGGCATCCTCGACCTCCTCCTCGCCCAGGCGCAGGCCGGCCAGGCCGTCCTCCTCATCACCCACGACATGGGCGTCGTCGCCGACATCGCCGACCGGGTGGCCGTGATGAAGGACGGCCGCATCGTCGAGACGGGTCCGGTCGCCCAGATCTTCTCCGACCCGACCTCGGCCTACACCCGGGAGCTGCTCGCCGCCGTGCCGCGGCTCTCCGCGGTCGTCGCGCGGAGGGACGACTCCCCCGCCGAGGCGGCTGCCGGGTCCCGGACGGATGCCGGGTCCCGCGCGGACGTCGGGCCCCGCGCGGGCGTCGAGTCCCGCGCAGCCGCCGGGTCCGCGACCGGCCCAGTGCCCGCAGCCGAGCTGCAGCACGCCACCGTCGTCCACCGCTCCTCGGGCCGCCGGGTCGTCGCCCTCGACGACGTCAGCCTCGTCGTTCCCGCAGGGCAGATCACCGGGCTCGTCGGCGAGTCGGGCTCGGGCAAGTCGACGATCGCCAGCGTCCTCACCGGCGGGCAGGCGCTGACCTCAGGTGAGGCGTTCGTCGACGGCGAACTCGTGACCACCCGCCCGAACCGACGACAACGGCGGCACCGGGCAGAGGTCGGCGTCGTCTTCCAGGACCCGCGCGGCTCGCTCAATCCGCGCCGGTCGGTCGGCTCGCAGATCGCCGAGCCGCTGCGCGTCCACACCGACCTGCGAACCCGGCAGATCGAGGCACGGGTGAGCGAGCTGCTCACCGACGTCCAGCTGCCGGCCGACTTCGCCGAGCGCTACCCGCACGAGCTCTCCGGCGGCCAGCGGCAGCGTGTCGCGATCGCCCGCGCGCTCGCGCTGCGCCCGAAACTGCTCATCGCCGACGAACCGACCTCGGCCCTCGACGTCTCCGTCCAGCGCGGAGTGCTCCGGCTCCTCGCCGACCTCCACGAGGTCCGCGAGTTCGCGTGCCTGTTCATCAGCCACGACCTCGCCGTCGTCGAACAGCTCGCCTCGAGCGTCATCGTCCTCCGCGACGGGCGCATCGTCGAGGAGGGATCGAGCAGGCAGGTGCTCACCGACCCGCAGCAGCCCTACACCCGGGAGCTCATCGAGTCCGCACCGGTGCCCGATCCCGCGGTCCAGGCCGCCAGACGCGCGGCGCGGCTCGCGGCGTAGGCGATCCGGTTCGCGGCACAGGCGAGCCCGCGTTGCTCGGGCTTCCCGTGGAGCGCGCGCACCGGGCCCACGGCCGACGAGACGACGAAGGCGCCGAGGGAGGCGATTCCCTCGGCGCCTTCGATCTCCCGGTCCACCCGGGCAGACGATCAGCGAGCGGCAGTGCCCTCGGTGTAGTCGTCGTCGGTGTCCTTGAGCCACGCGAACATCTTCCGCAGCTCGCGACCGGTGGCCTCGATCGGGTGCTTCTCCTCCTTGGCGCGCAGCTCCTTGAACTCCGTGCCGCCGTTCTTCTGGTCGTTCATGAAGCGCTCGGCGAAGGTGCCGTTCTGGATGTCGACGAGGACGCTCTCCATGTTCTCCTTGACCTCGGGCGTGATGACCCGGGGACCGGAGACGTAGTCGCCGTACTCGGCGGTGTCGGAGATCGACCAGCGCTGCTTGGCGATGCCGCCCTCGACCATGAGGTCGACGATGAGCTTGAGCTCGTGGAGGACCTCGAAGTAGGCGATCTCCGGCTGGTAGCCGGCCTCGGTGAGGACCTCGAAGCCGTACTGGACGAGGTGGGAGACGCCGCCGCAGAGCACGGTCTGCTCGCCGAAGAGGTCGGTCTCGGTCTCCTCGGTGAAGGTCGTCTTGATGCCGCCGGCACGGAGGCCGCCGATCGCCTTCGCGTAGGAGAGCGCGAGCTCCCATGCGTGGCCGGTCGCGTCGACCTCGACAGCGACGAGGACGGGCACGCCGCGGCCGTCGACGTACTCACGGCGGACGACGTGGCCGGGGCCCTTCGGGGCGATCATGACGACGTCGACGCCCTCGGGGGCCTTGATGTAGCCGTAGCGGATGTTGAAGCCGTGGATGAAGACGAGGGCCTTGCCCGGGGTGAGCTGGTCCTTGACCTCGTTCTCGAAGATCTCAGCCTGCACCTGGTCGGGAGCGGCGATGGTGATGACATCGGCCCAGGCGGCCACCTCGGCGGGGGTGCCGACCTCAAGCCCTTCGGCGGCGGCCTTGTCCCGGCTCGACGAACCCTCCTTGAGTCCGATGCGCACTTCTGCTCCGGAGTCGCGCAGGCTCAGTGCGTGAGCGTGGCCCTGACTGCCGTAGCCGATGACGGCGACCTTCTTGCCCTGGATCAGCGACAGGTCGGCATCGTCGTCATAAAAGCGTTCTGCCATGGTTCTAGCTCCTTCGAGGTTTCGGGGTGATGGCCCCATTGTTTCACAGTTCGGTACGAATGTTCACTTGTTGAGACGACTGTCGTTCCACTCCGTGGAACGCGGTGTCGGTGCCGGTCGGTCACCGGCTCAGCCGCGCAGGGCCCGGTCGGTCGCCGGCTCAGCCGCGCAGGGCCCGGTCGGTGATCGACTTCGGTCCGCGCCCGATCGCGACGGTGCCGGACTGGACGATCTCCTTGATCCCGAAGGGCTCGAGGACGTCGCGAAGGGCCTCGACCTTGCCGAGCTCACCGGTCGCCTCGACGCACACGGAGTCCGTGGAGACGTCGACGATCGAGCCGCGGAACATCTCGACGGCGGCAGCGACCTGGGGTCGCGTGGCAGCGTTGGCCTTGACCTTGTAGATGACGTGGGCCCGGCGCACCGAGGAATCGGGTTCGAGCTCGACGATCTTGATGACGTTGACGAGCTTGTTCAGCTGCTTCGTCACCTGCTCGAGCGGGACGTCGCCGACGTCGACGACGACCGTGATCCGAGAGAGCTCGTCGTGTTCGGTGACGCCGACGGCGAGGCTGTGGATGTTGAACCCGCGGCGAGCGATGAGTCCGGTGAAGCGTGTGAGCACACCGGGCTTGTTCTCGACGAGGACGGAGAGCGTGTGCCTGCTCGTCATTCCAGGCCTCCTTCGATCTGAGCCACGGAGCGCAGCGTGTCGTTGTCCTCGGAATCGCCCTCTTCGATGACGGACTCGATCGGTCCGTCGCCGTCGCCGTCGAAGTCGGGGCGGATGCCGCGGGCGTACTCGATCTCGTCGTTCGAGACCCCGGCGGCGACCATCGGCCACACCATCGCATCGGGTGGGACCGTGAAGTCGAGGACGACGGGCCGGTCGTTGATCGCCAGCGCCTGCTCGATCGCGGCATCGACGTCGTCATTGCTGTCCACGCGCAGCGCGAAGCAGCCGTACGCCTCGGCGAGACCCACGAAGTCAGGGATCCGGATCGTCTCGTGCCCGGTGTTGAGGTCGGTGTTCGAGTAGCGGCCGTCGTAGAAGAGGGTCTGCCACTGGCGCACCATGCCCAGCGACGAGTTGTTGATGATGGCGACCTTGATCGGAATGCCGTCGAGCGCGCACGTCGCGAGCTCCTGATTGGTCATCTGGAAGCAGCCGTCGCCGTCGATGGCCCAGACCACGCGGTCGGGTTCGGCGACCTTCGCGCCCATCGCCGCGGGCACCGAGTAGCCCATCGTGCCGAGCCCGCCCGAGTTCAGCCACGAGCGGGGCCGTTCGAACTCGACGAACTGCGCCGCCCACATCTGGTGCTGGCCGACGCCCGCGGCATAGATCGCCTCGGGTCCGGTGAGCGCGGAGATCCGGGAGATGACGTACTGCGGGTCGCAGAGCTCGCCGTGCTTGGAGTAGCCGCGCGGGTAGGTCCGCTTGAGTCGGGTGAGGAAGCGCCACCACGGCTCCCGCTGGCGCTCGAGCGCCTCCGGGTGCTTGTTCCGCAGCTCGGTGAGGATCTCCGCGAGGACCTCACGGGCGTCGCCGACGATGGCGACCTCGGCCACGCGGTTCTTCCCGATCTCCGCCGGGTCGATGTCGGCGTGGATGACCTGGGCGTTCGGGGCGAACGAATCGAGGTTGCCCGTCACCCGGTCATCGAAGCGGGCACCGATGGCGATGAGGAGGTCAGCCTTCTGGAACGACGTCACGGCCGGCACGCTGCCGTGCATGCCGGGCATCCCGAGGTGGAGCGGATGGGAGTCGGGGAACGCGCCGCGGGCCATGAGGGTGGTGACCACGGGGATGTTCGTCGCCTCGGCGAGCCGCAGGAGCTCCTTCTCCGCCTCCGAGCGGATGACGCCGCCGCCGATGTAGAAGACGGGACGGTGCGCCTCGGCGATGAGGCGGGCGGCCTCCCGGATCTGCTTCGCGTGCGGTTTGAGGATCGGCCGGTAGCCCGGCAGCTGGGCCTCCTCGGGCCAGACGAACGGGGCCGTGCCCGTCTGCGCATCCTTCGTGATGTCGACGAGGACCGGTCCGGGGCGCCCGGTCGTCGCGATGTGATGGGCGTTGACGATCGCTGATGGAATGTCCTCGGGCCGGGTGACGAGGAAGCTGTGCTTGGTCACCGGCATCGTCATCCCGACGATGTCGGCCTCCTGGAAGGCGTCGGTGCCGAGCAGCTTCGAACTCTGCTGACCGGTGATCGCGAGCACGGGCACCGAGTCCATGTGGGCGTCGGCGAGCGCGGTGATGAGGTTCGTCGCCCCAGGGCCCGAGGTCGCGATGCACACGCCCAGCTTGCCCGAGGCCGCCGCGTAGCCCTCGGCGGCATGGCCGGCGCCCTGCTCGTGGCGGACGAGGATGTGGCGGATCTTCTCGGTCTCGAAGAGCGGATCGTAGGTCGGGAGGATGGTGCCGCCGGGAAGTCCGAAGACGGTGTCGATGCCGAGGCGCTCGAGGCTGCGGACGATCGCCTGCGCGCCGGTGAGGACCTCGGGCGTCGAACTCCTCCGCACGCTGGACGGTGTCGGCTTCGCCGGCGCTGCGCTCTGCGCAGTCCCGGCGGCCGACTTCTGGGCCGGGGGCGTGGCTGCCATCTCTTCGTTCCCTTTCCTTGGTTGACCCGCTCGCATCCGTCCCCGCACTAAAAAAGCCCCTCCGGTGTCGGTAGGGGCGCGCGGAACGTGTCGTGGTGACAGGCTACGGATGATCCGCGCGCTGGCTAATGACGACGACGAGAAGGTGAGTCATGCCTCAATGGTTCACTGCCCCCTCGCGGGTGTCAAACCGCAGAAATGATCGTCTCGCATATCGGGATTCCTGCGGAGCGAGCGATGAGACCGGGAGTCGACGACCGCCTCGGCGGGGGAATCCATCAGCTTCCGCGGTCGAACAAAACCCCACTTCAGGGGGCCCAGATTCCGCATCGCGAGACCATAGACGCGGGCAGTCCCCGGGACTAGGCTTGATGTTCGTGCGCCCCCTTCTACGCTTCTGGCCCGATCTGCGAACCCGGATCGGCATCTACACAGTCGTTCTCGTCCTCACCCTCGTCGCGAACGGCATCCAGCTCATCGTCCCCGTCATCACCGGGTACATCATCGACGGTCCGATCACCGAAGGCGACCTGCCGGGTCTCTGGCTGCCCGTGCTCGGAGTCCTTGCCATCGGGATCGCCGAGGCGGTGCTCATCTGGGCCCGCCGGATGATCGTCGCCCCCGTAGTCTCGGCCTGGGAGATCATCTGGAGGGCCCGGCTCTTCGACCGCCTCCAGTACACCTCGGTGGCCGTCCACGACTCGTGGGAGTCGGGACAGCTGCTCTCGCGGGCGACGACCGACCTCTCCCAGCTGCGGCGCTTCTTCGCCTTCGGCCTGCCGTTCCTGCTCGCGACCCCGATCGTCCTCGTCGTCGGCACGATCATGCTCACAGCGCTCCAGCCGATCTTCGGCCTCATCATGATCGCCATGGCCGTGCCGACGATCGTGTGCGCGGCGATCTTCGAACGCAAGTACCGTGAGGCCTCACGCCGATCGCAGGACACGGTCGGTGAGATCACAACCGACGTCGAGGAGTCGATCCAGGGCATCCGGATCCTCAAGTCCTTCGGCCGCTCCCCGTGGGCTGCCGAGCGCTTCTCCGTGCTCTCGCGCCGGTTCCAGAGCCTCGAGGTGCGCAAGGCGAAGCTCGACTCGTGGTTCTGGGCCCTCGTCATCCTCCTTCCCACGCTCGCCCAGGCCGCGATCGTCGGGGTGGGCACGTGGGGCGTCGTGCAGGGATGGACGACGATCGGCACGGTCGTGGCCGGAGTGACGATCTCGATGGTGCTGCGGATGCCCATCGAGATGCTCGGGTTCCTCCTCGCCGACGCCCTCATGTCGATCACGGCCGCCGGGCGCTACTGGGAGGTCGTCGACATCCGCCACGACATCACCGATGCCGACGGTGGGATCGCCGACGACCCGGACGTCGGGCGCTTCCGCGGGGAGCTCGACTTCGACGACGTCGACTTCCACTTCGCCGACACCGACCGGCTCACCCTGCGCGGACTCGACCTGCGCATCGCGCCGGGACAGACGCTCGCCCTGGTGGGCACCACCGGGTCGGGCAAGACGACGCTCGCCTCCCTCGTGCCGCGACTCCAGGACGTCACCGGGGGCGCGGTGCGCATCGACGGCATCGACATCCGGAACCTGCCGGTCAACGAGCTGCGCCACCTCGTCTCGGTCTCCTTCGAGGATCCGATCCTCTTCTCCGCGAGCGTCCGGGACAACGTCGTCATGGGCTCCCCCGGTGCCGATGACGACGCCGTGTGGCAGGCGCTGGAGATCACGGCGGCCGCCGACTTCGTCTCCCGCCTGCCCGAGGGCCTCGACACACAGGTCGGCGAGCAGGGTCTGTCGCTGTCCGGCGGGCAGCGGCAGCGGCTCGCGCTCGCTCGGGCGGTCATCGGCAAGCCGCGGATCCTCGTCCTCGACGATCCGCTCTCGGCCGTCGACGTCGACACCGAGGACCGGGTGCAGCTCGCCCTGCGCGAGATCCTGCCCGATTCGACGACGCTCATCATCGCCCACCGACCCTCGACAGCTGCCCTCGCCGACGTCGTCGCCGTCCTCGACGAGGGCCGCATCGTGGCCCGCGGCACCCACGAGGAGCTCCTCGAGACCTCCCCGCTCTACCGGGAGCTCATGGGGGCGGGGATGCAGGCGAGCGCCTCGGCGAGGGGAACCGGGGCGACCGCCTCGGCGGGGAACTGCCCGACCCCGGACGGCACTCCTGCCGGGACCAGCGGAACGATCACGGAAGGACGGGACGCATGAGTGCGCCGAAGCCGGCTCAGGACGACGAGGTCGAGTCGCTGCCGCCGGACATCGCGAGGAAGGCGCGGGCCCTGCTCTACTCGCTCGTCCGCCCGCACCTGCCGATGGCGGTGTTCCTCCTCGTCATCGTCGTGGCCACAGCGATCACGCTCGTCATCGGTCCCCTCTTCATCGCCGATGCCCTCGACACCGGCATCCCGCGGGCCGTCGACGGCGACCCCGGGCCGCTGACGAGGGCGATCACGCTGTTCGTTGCGGCGGCGGTGGGCTCGGCGGTGCTCTCGTTCACGGCGACGAGGCTCGTGGGCATCACAGCCCAGAAGATCGTCTTCACCCTGCGCGAGCGCGTGTTCACCCATGTCCAGCGCCTCGATCTCGGCTACCACGAGCGCTCGACCTCGGGGCGGCTCGTGTCCCGGCAGACCTCGGACATGGAGTCGGTGCAGCAGTTCCTCTCGTACTCGCTCTTCGAGACGGCGCTCGCGGTGCTCCAGATGGGGTTCATCGCCGTCACCCTCGTCGTCCTCGACGTGCCGCTGGCGATCGTCGTCTTCGCCGGGTTCGTGCCGCTGTTCTTCATCACGAAGTCCGCGCATTCGACGCAGCGCGCCGCCTACCGGCGCACACGGACGTCGATCGCGAAGGTCATCGTCCACTTCGTCGAGACGATGGGCGGCATCCGCGCCGTCCAGGCCTATCGCCGGCAGCCGGATCGGCGGGGGACGCTGAGCGATCAGGACTCCGCCTATCGGGACGCCAACACCGATGCGCTGCGCGGGGTCGCGTGGTTCGCCGGGTGGACCCGCCTCATCGGCAACGTCACGCAGACGGTCATCATCGTCGTCGGCGCGTGGCTCGTCATCGAGGGGTGGACGCAGATCGGCGTGCTCGCCGCGTTCATCCTCTACCTGCGCCGGTTCTACGGCCCCCTCGACGAACTCGTCCAGTTCTTCAACCTCTACCAGTCGGCCTCGGCCGCGCTCGAGAAGATCGCCGCCGTCCTCGACACCGAGCCCGGAGTGCCCGCCCCGAAGACGCCCGTGCACCTGCCGGCGCGCGCGGGGACGACCGCCTCGGCGGGGGCCGGTGCGGGGGCGACTGCCTCGGCGGGGGACGGTGCGGGGGACGGTGCGGGGGCGACGACGGGACGGTCGATCGAGATCACCGACGTCCGCTTCGCCTACGCCGACGGACCCGACGTCCTCCCCCGCTTCGACCTCACGATCCCGGCGGGGCAGATCGTCGCGCTCGTCGGAGCGACGGGGGCGGGCAAGTCGACGCTCGTCAAGCTCGTCACCCGGTTCTACGATCCCAGCGAGGGCACGGTCAGCCTCGACGAGGTGGACCTGCGCGACCTCGACGATACGGAGCTGCGCTCGAGCGTCGTCATGGTCACGCAGGAGTCGTTCCTCTTCGCGGGCACGATCGCCGACAACATCCGCATCGGCAATCCCGAGGCCACGGACGCCGAGGTCGTCGCCGCAGCCACCGCGGTCGGCCTCGACGCCTACATCCGCCGACTGCCCGACGGGTATGACACGGATGTCAAGAAGCGCGGCGGTCGGCTGAGCTCGGGGCAGCGGCAGCTCGTGTCGTTCGCCCGAGTGTTCCTCGCCGACCCGGACGTCGTCGTCCTCGACGAGGCGACCGCGCACCTCGACATCCCCTCCGAGCGGCTCGTGCAGAAGGCGCTCGCGACGGTCCTCGAGGGCAGGACCGCGATCATCATCGCCCACCGGCTCTCGACGGTCGAGATCGCCGACCGGGTGCTCGTCATGGACGCCGGGCGCATCGTCGAGGACGGCACGCCTGACGAGCTCATCGCCGGCACCGGTCGCTTCGCCGCGCTCCACCGCGCGTGGCGCGACACGCTCGTGTAGCGGGCGGCGGCGGCGCGGCGCGGCCCGGCGCGGCGCGGTGCGGCCCGGCGCGGCGCGGTGCGGCGCG
>NZ_SJXG01000006.1:0-1349 GCF_012027885.1 Brevibacterium sp. LS14 | reverse complement strand
ACGATCATCGAATCGATCAGGGACCGACTCTTCACCCTGCCCGATCCCACCGTCGTCCTCACCGGCCACGGCGACTCGACGTCGATCGAGGCGGAGAAACCATCGCTCGAGGAATGGATCAAGCGCGGGCACTAAGGGTCGAATCTGGGCCGAGGTCTCTGGATTGAGGGCTCGAGCTCCAGCGAACTGGGCACTCTAGAAACTAATACTTTGGCGCCCCGGAGACGTTAGTCGTCGTCTTCCCGGGTGCGCCGCGGTGCTTGCAGACAGTCGGCTGACGATTTGCTGTCGTCTCGCGGGATCTGCAGGGAGCGCGGCTTCGGCTTTGGGGGTGAATCTTCGATGGCGCACCCTTTGTTGTTTGCCTGAATCACGCCGCAGGGGGGTGCCGATCGTGGCCACACCTCCATACGCGGTATGCAATGCGAAACTCATTGCAGATATCCCGCACGTGTTAGATTCTTGCTGATCAGCAAGTGTGCTCCCCGCCCCCGCGGGGATGATCCGCACGCAGCGGACATCCACCCGGCCTTCGGCGTGTGCTCCCCGCCCCCGCGGGGATGATCCTGGCCGAAGAGGGTTGGGTGCCGGTCCCGTCGTGTGCTCCCCGCCCCCGCGGGGATGATCCGCACATCACCGGCTTCCTGCGCATGTCGAAAGTGTGCTCCCCGCCCCCGCGGGGATGATCCGAAGCGGTTTGCCTCGTACGCCAAACCGATACGGTGCTCCCCGCCCCCGCGGGGATGATCCCTCGTCGAGGAGGGCACGCACGAGCTTGAGATAGTGCTCCCCGCCCCCGCGGGGATGATCCGGTCTACCAGACTCACGCGCACATGCCGGTGACGTGCTCCCCGCCCCCGCGGGGATGATCCGCACGCGGATGATGAGACCTTTCTCGCCGGCAGGTGCTCCCCGCCCCCGCGGGGATGATCCGCGTGCCGCTCCGGGACTCGAACCCGGATGTCTGTGCTCCCCGCCCCCGCGGGGATGATCCGCGCCCGAACGGGGGCATGGCGGCGCGCTTGGAGTGCTCCCCGCCCCCGCGGGGATGATCCCTCCGCAGGCAGCTCGAGCTGAGTCATGCCGTCGTGCTCCCCGCCCCCGCGGGGATGATCCCAGTCGTCCACTCCGCGTCATACCCGAGCGAGGGTGCTCCCCGCCCCCGCGGGGATGATCCTCCCACAGTTGCTCGCACTTATGCGGGAATTGGGTGCTCCCCGCCCCCGCGGGGATGATCCTGTCCCCAATGATCTCATCCGGGTCCTCAGGATGTGCTCCCCGCCCCCGCGGGGATGATCCGACCGATGCGGGTGCATATCAATGCAGGACTGCGTGCTCCCCGCCCCCGC
>NZ_SJXG01000005.1:0-356 GCF_012027885.1 Brevibacterium sp. LS14 | reverse complement strand
TGCGCGGCGATGTGGGACCGGTCGTCGGGGGTTTGGAGGAGGTGGATGAGTTTGCGCAGCCCGGTGCGCAGGGTGTCACTGGTGACATCGGCACGTCTGGTGGCTAGGTGCTGGTCGAGGCGGGGGAGGTGTTCGAGGGCCACTGTTTGGCAGAGGTCGGCGGCGGTGATCATGTGGGCGAGGGTGAACTCGCCGGAGCGGGCACGGGCGGTGAAGCGGGGGAGTCCGTGGATGAGGGTCACAGCTTGGGTGAGGTGGCGGTAGGTGCGGGCGGTGGTGGTGCCGAGGATCGTGGAGATCGCCCCGAGGTGCTCGGTGGCCACGTGGTCATGGACCCACGCTGAGAAGGTCGTGTC
>NZ_SJXG01000004.1:0-1147 GCF_012027885.1 Brevibacterium sp. LS14 | reverse complement strand
GCTGCTTAGGAAACCAAGAATAGGAGCCTCTACGAAACCCGGGGCTTGACAGGAGGTTGCCGAACTGGGTGAGCCCACCCTGGATGGGGTCGGTGTGGTTGAACGGGTCGACGTGATCGATCTCGGTCTTCTCCGCCAAGCGAGTGCAGCCGGGGAAGGTGCAGGTGGCCCATTGGTTGATCAGGGTCCGCCTGACGGGTTTCGGGATCGCGTAGGTGAGTGCTTGGGCGTCGAGTGGGGTGCCGGTGGCCGGGTCGGTGAGGATCCGGGTCAGTGTCGGGGCACCCGCGGCAATGCGACGGGCGGTCTCTGCCGGGATGGGGGATCCGTCGGCGAGGACACCGGGGAGGTTGGCGTCGCCGGTGAGGGTGAGGAAGGGGACGGTGACGATGACACCGGCCTGGTTGCGCATCGCCTCGGGCCCGGATTCCATGTCCACGAGGATGGCGTACTCGAGTACTACCGGTTCGGGGCGGCCGTTGGGGAAGAACGATGCCCCCGGCGGGTAGGGGGACTCAATGGTGGTGGCTGCAGGGTCGGTTCCATCTGGTTCGGTTCCCCGTGCTTCGATTCCGTTCGATGCGGTTGCTGAGGCGTGGGTGCCGACCGGCGGCGTCTGCGTTTGTGCCGCTTTGGATTGGTGTGCGGCTGGGGACAGCGATGCGGCAGTGCCGGTCATGTTCGCCTCGGCTGCACGGTCGGGGGTGAGGAGGTTGGTGAGTCCGCTGATGGTGGTGTCGTCGTAGTGAAACCGGGGTTCCCCCTTCTCATCGAGGAGGGGTGTCTGCCGGTGGGTTTGGATGCCGGTGATGGGGTCGAGTTCTCGGACTCGGATGGCCAGTTTCGGGTGGGGGCGCAAGAACATGTCGCACATGAGGGCGCTGATGGTGCGCTCGTCGATGATCTCGACCCCGGCGGGGAGGTTGAGGGTGGTGGTTTGGCCGTTGTGGATGGCACGGGCCATGGCGTTCACGCGGGCGTAGGCGGCATGGATCTCATCGGCGGGGGCTGTGATGGACAGGCAGGCGGTGCCGTTGCCGAAGGTGTCGACGTCGACGCGGCGGCGTTGCGCGGCGATGTGGGACCGGTCGTCGGGGGTTTGGAGGAGGTGGATGAGTTTGCGCAGCCCGGTGCGCAGGGTGTCACT
>NZ_SJXG01000003.1:0-1039 GCF_012027885.1 Brevibacterium sp. LS14 | reverse complement strand
GCTGCTTAGGAAACCAAGAATAGGAGCCTCTACGAAACCCGGGGCTTGACAGGAGGTTGCCGAACTGGGTGAGCCCACCCCGGATCGGGTCGGTGTGGTTGAACGGGTCGACGTGATCGATCTCGGTCTTCTCCGCGGTTCTGGTGCAGCCGGGGAAGGTGCAGGTGGCCCATTGGTTGATCAGGGTCCGCCTGACGGGTTTCGGGATCGCGTAGGTCAGTGCTTGGGCGTCGAGTGGGGTGCCGGTGGCCGGGTCGGTGAGGATCCGGGTCAGTGTCGGGGCACCGGCGGCGATGCGACGGGCCGTCTCTGCCGGGATGGGGGACCCGTCAGCAAGGGTGCCGGGCAGGTTGGCGTCGCCGGTGAGGGTGAGGAAGGGGACGGTGACGATGACACCGGCCTGGTTGCGCATCGCCTCAGGCCCGGATTCCATGTCCACGAGGATGGCGTACTCGACCACCACCGGTTGGGGGCGGCCGTGGGGGAAGAACGATGCCCCAGGCGGGTAGGGGGACTCAATGGTGGTGGCTGCAGGGTCGGTTCCTCGTGGTTCGGTTCCGTCCGGTCCGGCATCCGTGTCTTCCCTGACTGCGGGGGTGAGGAGGTCGGTGAGTCCGGTGATGGTGGTGTCGTCATAGTGAAACCGGGGTTCCCCGTTCTCATCGAGGAGCGGGGTTTCACGGTGGGTTTCGATGCCGGTGATGGGGTCGAGTTCGCGGACTCGGATGGCCAGTTTCGGGTGGGGGCGGAGGAACATGTCGCACATGAGGGCGCTGATGGTGCGCTCGTCGATGATCTCGACCCCGGCGGGGAGGTTGAGGGTGCTGGTTTGGCCGTTGTGGATGGCTCTGGCCATGGCGTTCACGCGGGCGTAGGCGGCATGGATTTCATCAGCGGGGGCGGTGATGGACAGGCAGGCGGTGCCGTTGCCGAAGGTGTCGACGTCGACGCGGCGGCGCTGCGCGGCGATGTGGGACCGGTCGTCGGGGGTTTGGAGGAGGTGGATGAGTTTGCGCAGCCCGGTGCGCAGGGTGTCACT